>SUXY01000005.1 GCA_015060705.1 Bacteroides sp.
GGATCACAAAGAAGCTGGCGAGGAACTGGTACATGGCAATCACGATGGAAGGCAGCCAACTGATGGCATTGCTGCTCACCGTGCCGATGTCACTGGTAAACCGGTTCAGCACATCCCCGTTGCTGTATTGGTTGATGGCCATGTAGTCCGCATCAATAATCTTGTCGAAGATATCCGCCTGAATGTCATTGTTGATGGCAATGTTCAGTTTCGCCGTGATGCGGCTGATGAGGCTCCCGAACACCAGACCGAACACCGAACTGCCCACCATGATGCTCACCATAATCCACAACTTGCTGGTCTGATAGCCCGTGATGATATCAATCAAGTACTTCCCCGCGATGCTTCCCACCAATCCCATGGTCGTACTGAAAATCCCCAGGACCAGATAGAAGGCGATGGCCCCCTTATAGCGCAGGCTATACGAGAAAATCCATTTCCAGTCATCCAGAATCTCCTTGAGCGTCCCTTCCCGCCATTTCTTAATCAGGATATCGATGGACTCGAACGAGGTACTGCTTACTTTTTCGTTGTTTTCTTCCATTTTTTATTGAATCTTCATGCAAAGAAAGGATAAAATGCCTACTTTTGCAAAAAAATAAATGCTAGATTATGCGTACTTGGATTCAAATATTGTTGTTTTGTTTGACACTCGGACTATCTACCGGTGTTGCAACTGCCCAAAAGGCCGTGATTACTTGTGAAAAGACCGTCCATAACTTCGGCGAAATCAAAGAAGCCGATGGCAAGGTGAGTCACACCTTTGTGGTGAAGAACGAAGGAACCGGTCCGTTGGTGATTTCCAATGTCACCGCTTCTTGCGGATGCACCACTCCCGATTGGACCAAGGAACCTATTCCTGCCGGCAAGACAGGTGAAGTGAAAGTCACTTTCGACCCGAAGAACCGTCCCGGCAACTTCATGAAGACCATCCGTCTCTATGGTAACGGCATGAAAAACGGCTTTCTTCTTTCCATCCGTGGGAAAGTTTTGAAAAATGAATAAGACGCTTTTTGTCTTTTCCGGCGTCTGAATGATAAAATAGTGTTGAAAACAATTGTCATTCAGAACGGAACGTAGTGTAGTGAAGAATCTCGGTAGCATACACTAATGCATCCACGTGTATGTCCTCGAGATTCTTCGCTTTGCTCTGAATGACAATTGATGTTAACGGATAATCATCCCATGACAATTCTTTAGTTCGTTCCGTCGAAGTATTCCATCGTGGCCTGTCCCTCGTGCGAGATCCCTTCCTGCACAAAGACCTTCTTGACGGTCAGGAAGAGAATCTTCAAGTCCAGTAGGGGAGAGCAATGATCCACATACCAGACATCCAGTTCGAACTTGCGTGTCCAGCTGATGGCATTACGCCCGTTCACCTGCGCCCAACCCGTGATGCCCGGTCGCACGTCATGACGTCTAGCCTGTTCCGGACTATACAGCGGTAAATACTGCGGTAACAACGGACGCGGACCAATCAATGCCATGTCCCCCTTCAGTACATTGAATAGTTGCGGCAGCTCATCGATGGAAGTCGACCGCACCAGCTTCCCGATTTTCGTCAGACGTACCTCGTCCGGCAACAAGTTTCCGTTGGCATCCCGTTCATCACTCATCGTCTTGAACTTGAGCACCTTGAAAATCCTTCCTTTGTATCCCGGTCGATCTTGCGTAAAGAAAGCACCCGCCCCCTTGTTGGCAAAATGCAGACCGATGGTAATCAGCAACAAGATAGGCCAGATACAAAGCAAGACCGACAAGCAGATCAGGAAGTCCAGGATCCGCTTGATATGAATACTATAAATCATCTTCCCGCACATACACCATGTAACTACCCGTTCCGTAACTCTTTCTTTCACTGATACACTCAAAGAATGCATCACTATCCTCGCTGTACGACAGTTCCGAGAATCCCGCTTCCGTCAGAATGATATAATCCGCATCCGCCATTACATCCATAGCATCCATCGGATGCAACTGCGGCAGTTCCGCAAAAATCTGGGGTCCCAATTCATATTCCGCACAATCCCCGAAATGCACTAGGACCTTTCCCGGTTTCTGGATAATACCCTTCAGCGCTGCCAGTTCCTCCTGTTGGGCAGCTTTCACCTGTCCTCCTTCCAACTTCTGGAATTCCCGGAATGTCAGTAATCCCGGAGCGATTAGAACGGCTATTCCCAATGCGGTCACTATATATTTATTTGAGAGACTTTGCAGGATATGTACCAATGCCAATACGACCCATGGATACACCAACATACCGTGCGAAACCTTAATCTGGAAATAGAACAAAACTAAATAACAGCAGAGTGCCAGGAAAGCCCAACACACGCAACGCTTGCCATGAACCGAAAGGTTCTTCCACACCCACGGAAGCGCCAGAAGGAAGAACAAGCTGCATCGTCCCCCTTGAATCACTACGTATTCGAACTTATAGAAAAGTACACTCTTCCACGTTTGGAACAATTTCATTTCCTGCATCGGGAACAATCCTTCCGCCCATTCCGCTTGTTGGGTGATGAAGCTGATCCCCATGAATCCCGCCGCAGCGATTCCTAAGGCCAATACCGCAAACAGCAATCCCTTTTCCAGTCGGAAGTGATTATGGTTCCCTTTCCAGAGCACCATCACTGTCAGAACCGGTAACAGAACGATGGCCTGTGCCTTGCATCCCAAAGCCAAGGCATAGCAAAGGCTGGCCCACACCAGACTTTTCGTATTCCGTTGCAGAATCAACAGGCTGGACCCTAGCAAAAAGCTCACCGCCATCGGTTCCAGGTTCAGCATCAGTCCGTCCGAAGAATACACCAGCAGACCATAGAACAGCAGTCCGAAGAGTGCAAAAGCCTTTTCTACCCCTAGCCGGAGCATCAGTTTCCACAAGAGAGCACCGTTCAGCAGATGCACTAGTACCAGCAAACCTGTTGCCCAATAGCTGGAAGCCTCTATGCCCACCACTCGGTACAATAAACTCCAGATGCCGACACCCATCGGTGTTTCCTGCAAGCTGAATGCTTCATAAGGCATCATTCCCTGAGCCATATACTTGGCTGCCGACACCAGTTCCCCATGCTCCACACTCAGCGGAGTAATCAGGGTGGATACCAGCCAGAATACGACAAATATCCCCAATAGACATCCTGTCAGGATGATAGACTTTGATTTCATCGTTTTTAATTAAATATTATCCACTATTCTACAAGGATTTCCATACGCTTTGACCCCGTCCGGAATATCCTTGCACACCACACTACCGGCGCCGATCACACAATTCTTTCCGATGCGGATGCCCGGAATCACTACACTTCCGGCACCGATCCAACTTCCTTCACCCACCGACACATTGCCACAAAGCGTAGCATGCGGCGAGATATGCACAAAATCGCCCAGGACACAGTCATGATCCACCGAAGCCCCGGTATTGATGATGCAATGTCGTCCCACCTGTACACAACTCTGCACAATCGCTCCCTGCATCACTACCGTTCCCTCTGCCACCTTCGCATGCGGAGAAACGATGGCACTTGGATGGATAGCTGTACCGAATACCGTTTGGGAATCCAGTTTCTCTACCACCTTCCGACGGATGTCGTTGATGCCGATGCTGATGATTACAGGCGATACATCCTTCGCCCCGTGCAATACCGGCTTGCCCATGAACTCCGTCAAGGCAGGATTGTCATCCACCACACCGGCTACCTCATATCCTTGCGCTTCCAGGATATCCAGAATCACCTTGGCATGACCACCAGCTCCATATAAATACATTTCTTTATTACACATACCTAGTTATTTTTCCACGCATAATACACATAGCCCACCCACTCATGCAGCAGTTCCGGCCATCGTAGCAAGATCGCCAGTGAAGGCATCCAGCTCGGTTCCTGGTCACCTACTTTCACGGGAGTGTCCGTGATGTACGGATCCGACGGAATCCCAGCCCGATGGAACGTCTCCAAAGACCGTCGCATGTGCGAAGCCGACGTAATCAGCAAGCTCGGCACCGTTTTCAGTGAGTCCCCGATCAATTCGAGCGTAAAGGTAGCATTTTCCTGGGTATTCCAAGCCTTTGTCTCCAGAATAATATCCTCTTCCGGCATACCCATCGCTTTCAGGAACGCCATCATCCCCTCCGGATTCCCCTTCATGCCCACCACATTCTCACTGTTGATGATAGAACCATCCGAAGCCAATACCAATTGCTCGATTCGTCCCAACTTATACAGCCGGATCCCCTCCAGCAGTCGGTCGGCGATGTTGCTGAACTCCACCCGGTCCCGTTCCCAGTCCCAGTGGCTGTAGCCACCCAATACAATCCCATACCGATACGTCTTCCCCTCCGGCAGCGGATGATCATATTCCGCAAACCATTGGCGATACGCCGCTTCGTAGAGCGATGGGTTCGAAAATAAAAGAAATAAAACCACAGCCATTCCCCACATCATCCGCTTGATTCCCTTCCATTTCCGGAAAATGAATCCTAGGAGGATGAAGGTGAGGATATATGCTGTGGGGTTCGTTACTAAAGAGGAGAGTAGACTAAGCATGATAATGGATTGACAGATATAATTCTGTTGCTTTTAGTATTTATTGGGTGTTAATATCTATATGAAAATGTCTATTACCTTCCTTAATTAATAAAGAATCAACGGGATGTTCTAACGGAAAAGTTTGTTTTTCATCTTTATTAATCATCATTACGGAATCACTGATGCTGTTTAGTATCTCATAGTTTTTTCCGCATAAAAAGAGGTTTTGATTATTGATTACAAAACTTCTGGAACCAACATTTTCGATGCTAATACCATTTTCCACCAATGAAACCACAAGTACCGTACCTTCCAATGCAAATGGAATGTCCCTTCTTCTCCATTCATGAATATCTTCATTCCCTAACAAGTGAGAAACTAAGTTGTCTATATTGGAATATGGATTTCGGTTATAAACCGGACCATCTTCCAAGTGTCTTAACCAGGCAGCATTGATTATAGCTTGGTTCAAATTAGGTAAAGTGTACGAATGAAATAAGCTTTTATGATTTTTTGCATAGTCAGGGATGAAATTTTTTTCACGTAATCTTCCCCCTAAACATAATTCTCCTTTACAATCATTCTCAACTCCGGTTCCGCACATCAGTGTTTTGTTATCCTCCGAGGTACATTCAGAATGTGAAAAAGCATGTGTATTCTTTTCGAAATGTGCCAACAACCATTCTTCAAAACAATAAGAGGAAAATGCAATATGAACGTTAGTAAGAGCATCTGCTAATTGAAAAGCAAACTCATGATCCGGATGTACATCCTTGTCGAAAACAGCCCATCCTTCCGTAAATCCATAATCTTCCATATAAAGTTGTACTTCACGGATGTATCGGGTCGGTTGTCTTTTGTATATCTCGTATTCCTCTTCTGAACGTTCGTAAAGACACCAATAATGGGGTAAAGTCTCAGTATCTTCTTTTAATTTTCTTTTTTTATTTCTTTTAGGGTTCTTGCTTTTGATTATTTCTGATTGTCCTGGTACTACTTTGATATTTAAAAATCGTTCAGGTGCAGTTTGTTCTACATATTTTTTTAACTCTGTAAAGTAGTTGAATTCAGTATCCGTACCTTCACAAAGTATGATGATATTATTTTTGTTTGTAGAACGTTTTTTATTGTTTCTCATCGTTGAAAATGTAATTGATATTACCAAATTGCGGAAGTGCTCCAAATCGTCCGGAACGATACCAGTTTTCAAAAGGAAGATTGATGCTGATATCTTCAAAATCTTGGGCAGAATATAATTGTGAAGCACCATCTTTCTCTTTTTCTGCAAACCATATTTGGTCAGCTCTTAACATTGAATCTCCAGCAATAGAAGCATCATGTGTAGTAAATAATAGTTGCGCATGATGTGGATTTGATATAGGACTATGAAATAATGAAACCAATAAATGGAACAAAGCAGGATGAATGGCAATGTTCATTTCATCATATACAAGGATTCCTCCTTTATCCAAGATGTTTAGTATTCTTGCTCCCAGTCCAAACAAGTTTTTGGTACCAGTTGATTCATACATCATTCCTAGAATGACATTTCCATGTCTCATGCCAAATTCCCACTTGTTTTCTTGTATTACAGCCTTTTTTATATTGTCAGGAACGGAATTTGGAAATTTGAACTCAGATTCTCCATGTTCCTTCATGATGATATCGTCAATTCCCATATCGGCAACGTGTATCAAGCGTTTGAGCTGATGAAAGAGTTTGGAGTCACTGTTCTTGAGAATATTGGCTGCAACATTTTCATTGTTTGTCTTTAAATTGATGGAATCCCCTACAGGTTCAGCCTGAATGTCGGCTAATGCTTTATATACTTCCAACAATCCGTTGTCCGGCTTGATTCCAATACCGGAAAGGACCAATTGATTCGGAAGCATTTGCATATTTGACATATCGAGGGTCTCACTTTTATATCCCTCTTCAAATGTTAGTGGCCTTTTCTCTGGGTTCGTTTCACCATCCATCTTGAATACACATATTTCCTTTCCTTTTTCTATGATATCAAGTTTTTCTAGACGAATGATGTAATCAAAGTGAATCGTATAGCGGTAACGTATTTTTTGGATGATAAAATCAATGGTAAATTCTGTAGGGCTGTTTCTGGTTGTTTCATCCATCATGAATGGAGTATAAACAGGGATTAGTGTACGTGCATCAAAGTTTCGTGATTGGGCAACCAAAAAAGATAATGCTTGGAAAGCCCAAATGATATTACTTTTTCCCGAAGCATTAGCCCCAAAGATAGCAGCAGATTTTAATAATTTGATTCTTTCTTCATTCTCCAATTCCACAATAGTGTAATTCTCATTTTTGAAGTCTTCATTCAAAGCTTCAAAAGTGAAAGTTGTTTCTTCTTTATAGGAACGAAAGTTTTTTATTTTAAATTCTACTATCATATCTATTGATTTTATCAGAAGCAATTCAATAATTTATCCACAAAGATAACCACATTTCCTTAAAAACAAAGAAATCGGTATAAAGATTGGTTTATTTCTTGCGAAACCGTTGTTCGAATCCCATTTTTCGGATATTATCCAGCCATTCATATACATATCTGGGAGAGTATCGGGGGGCTCCGTCACGATTCACCTCTTTCTCCAATGCCAAAGCCAACAATGCATATTCTTCCTCAATAGAGGTGTCAAAGATACCCCTGTCGTCCGTATTGATGGAAACCGACATTTGCGGACAATCCTTATCTTGACAATCCGATGGAAGTCCCATCTGATATAATCGGGTGATGGGGTGTTGTACATACTTGTTCATGCTGCCAATCCATCGGTTCGAAGTGATATTTGCTTCGATGCACAAGTGCCTTTTAGCCATTTCATGACACATTTTGTGCTGTACCTCTTTAATCAGTTGGACAATCCCTTCATCCAATTGTATTTCCGTCCTTTCTTCCCCGATGTAGCGTACATCCCAATCGAAATGATACCGTTTGTACAATTGAATAGCAGTCTCTTGAATACGGGCATGGTCAATGCGTTCCTCAAAATGATTCAATGCGGTGATGTCCCATTTGGTAAATGGATTCTCTATGACCGCTCCTGTCTCGCTTAGTGTTTTATAATATTCAGGATCATCTCCTCGTAATAACCACGATTGGTGGTAGTTCCGGATATATCTTCCTCTCAATAGCATATCCTTCCTTTCTGTATATTTTCTTGTATAGCTCTTCAGGTAAATTTCATCGTATAAGTTGCTGAAAATATCCAGTAATCGTCGGTATGTATTTTGTGGGACATCAATGTTCAGGTCTTCCGCTTTGCAAAGCAACCACATGGCGTTATCCATCAGATGCTGTTTACACATGACCACCCGGTTGTTCCTGTGATGATAATATGCTTCCACGTCAATGCCCAATGCCAATCCATGTCCGATACGATCGTTGGCTTCCAAATTCAAGAAAAGAATACTTTCATCAATAGCTCTTAAACCATCTGCTACATCCCAAAAATCCTCTCCGGCATGATAGGTGTATTGTAACGAATAATCCTTTTCCGGTGAGATGAAATTTCCGAACCGCTTCATGTGCCGGAAAGTAGGAGCAAAGACTTCTGGTCGACAATACAGTTCTGTATTGGCTGCATCCATACCGATAATCCGGTCTCTAAGGCTTGGATATCGTCTGAGTGCTTCCAGTGTGGCGACTCCTTTCTCCCGAATATCCCTACGAAGAGAGAAATGTCGATATTGACAGGGAGTGGAAAATACACTCTGTTGTTTTTTCAGTTTCTGAAATGCAGTATCCGGTTGTTTGATGAAATGCAAGATATAATAGAATTGATATTCTCCTTTCTCATTTTTGTATGACACTTCTTGTGTACCGTTCCAATGCTTTTCTACCATCCGGTCTAGATAAGTGATCGTATTCCACAATTCCTTACTCGTACTTTTGGGCGTAATTCTACACTCTAGATACTTCAAATTTCCACTGGAAAAAGACATTTCTATCGCTAGTTTAGGTATGGCATCCTGATATTCCTTTTTTCCTTCAATAAAATACTCTTTGCGGCTTTCGAAATCCGAGAAGTTCCCGAATCCCTCCAAATTATTCAGTTGGATTAACTCTTTTCGGATACGTGCTTTTTGTAGCAGATATGCATAAAAGAGAACCTCTTCCTCTTTGGACGATTCTCCCGAAAAGATTCGATGGAACATTTGGTAAAGGATACAACGTTCTCCCGACAAAAGTAATTCATTCAGTTCCAATTCTTTTTCGTTATTCTTCGGAATTGCATAATCCAAACATCTGCTTTGTTGTCCGAATTCTTGTTTATAACCAAATGTAAATCGGGCATAATCTAGAATTCTTTGTAAGGAAACGTTTGCACTACCCAAAGAGAAAGCATCTTGAATCAGGACTTCATGGTTACATCTCAGTATTTGGAACAATAGTCTGTGAAGATTTTCTATTTGTTTATCCTTCTTAAGCAAAAAGAATAGATAAAGTCGTATTGCACATGCTTTAATGGTAGCCAAATAGAGTGATTCCCATGCCTCCTTGTTTTGTGTAGCCGTTTGAGGTGCCAGATATTGCTTCAGTTTGTCAAATTCCACTTTTCGGTTCTCTATTCGGTTCATCAAGGACATCCAGTTCAGTTCATAATTCAAGGAAGATCCTCTGAAGTGGTAATGTAAATCCGTAATGCCCTGTTCCATCAGATGGCTTATGCTGGGGTTGTCATTTTTGATGATAGGTGCCCATCGGAAAATCGTTCGTTTTTCTCTGGCTTGCAAATCTCGGAAAGCCAGGAAAGAAGTAGTGAATAAATCTTCTCCCAAATGATAGGCCAAAGTTCGCCATCTTAACAAATGATTATATTTGCAAATTGGTTGTTTATTTCTTTCTGATAAGACACAGTTCCCAAAATGCAATAAGATATGAAACAGACAACTCTTCTGATTCTCTCTATATTTATGATGCAAGATAGGAGTTTTCATCCATTCCGATTCTAATAAATGGTACATTTCCCTAACTTGATCAAGTGTATAGCATTGATTGTCTATCAGGTATTTCTGACAGAACATATCTTCACTTACTCCTAAATGTTCTTGAATGAAACAAGGAGTAAATAATTGCTCTAAAATAAGTGAGCTGTTTATTTTAGAGAAAAGGGTATCGATGGTTGTTCGGAGATTGTCCATTATTTTGTATCCTTTTCCTCGTTCATGATTTTTTTAAAGATTTTTTTCAGTAGTTCGGTCTTTTTGATATCTTCCATAAGCTCTTTGAAAACCTTGAAAAAAGAATAACTATAGTTATTCCCTTTTGAATTATTTTTACCATAAGATTCTACGGAAAATTTAGCTAAACTGTCAAAAATATTCTCGTAAACATCCAAAATGTCAGAACTCTTAGGTCGGTTTCGTTGTAAATGCAAGGAAATTTTTTCAATAATTTCTACTTGTCTGATATTTGTTATGTAGATGAGATGTTCTGCTGCTTTGTCATTCTTGGATAGTTTATATGTGTTTTTAA
Source organism: Bacteroides sp. (assembly GCA_015060705.1). Classification (GTDB taxonomy): domain Bacteria; phylum Bacteroidota; class Bacteroidia; order Bacteroidales; family Bacteroidaceae; genus Phocaeicola. Next base: position 10,030 of record SUXY01000005.1, read on the forward strand.
CTTGTGTGATAATATCTTTAAATAAAGGAAATTTTTCCATGAGTGAATTTAAGTCAGATTTTTTAGAGCCTGAGTCGTATTCTTCTAAATTATATTTTTCGTAAGTTTTGGATATATCCAATATATTATAGAATATGGAAAGAAAATCAAAACATACTTCTTTTCTTTGAGGAGCAATGAGATAGTCATAATAGACTGTATTTCTTTTTCTATATAAAGTATAGCTTTGGTTGGAATCAAGTGTATATGACGTAGTAAGCATAAAGAATTCAGCCATTTTCTTTAATGCCTTTTTTTCATCATCAGTATTATTAGTTCTGTATTCTTTAATCAATTCACTGATATTTTTCAGATCTTCATTATTGTTTTGCTCTAATTTATAGTCATAATTCCATAATAATTTGATGGTCTTACAATAAATCGGTCTTTTGATTCTTGATAATTTACCTTCTTCATAAGGAGCAATATTCAAATATTCAGAATTAAAGAAATTACCATTGAGAATATCAAAATAACCAATTTTATTATTGGTTAGATTATTCTTATTTTCTTTTTTAGCTTCTTTATATTCATTTTTGTATTTGAAATTTTCATAAAGATTGATTGTATAGAATACTTTGATGGCAAATAAGAACATGAGCTCTTTTTGATCGACACATACTTTTTCTAACCAATCTATACAGGCTAATACATCTCCTAATGAAATATTAAAAGCCATATTTTTATTATCGAGTATTAGAGAAAGTTCAGAAATACTATTTAATTTGTCTTTAGGATCTTCTTTTTTAATGGTTTGCAAAATTGGGAAGCGTTCTTGAAGTATATTTAGTATTAATTTGTTTATGTAAAGTGGTTCAATAATTTTATTAGCCTTTCTGATTAGCGTAAGATCTTCATTTAGTAAGTTATTTGTACACCAAGTATTAAAGAAATAATCCTTGAAATAGAATAGATTTGATGTAGCTTCATTATGATTGCTGGCATCTTCCAAATCATATAGTTTATGAATAAAATTTAGTAGTTCTCTTAAATTTGTTGGGATGATAAAGCTTGGATGTTTGGGAGTATTATAAAAAAGCAGACCGGTTTTTTGGTAAATAAGTGCTAATAAACCTTCTTTTAATGGGGACAGTTCTTTTTTTTTCTTACCATCAGGGAATAAAGTGGGTTGAATAAATTTGAAGTTACGTTCTAAAATGTCATTAACTTTAGGTAATTTGACACGTTGGCTTAAAGGAAAAGTTTTAACAAGAAATTTCTCTACGATTCGTTGACAAATTTCGCGGTATTTTACTTTGTCTATTTGTAATAAAGTTTCGTATTCTTTTAAATTCTTGATATTGACCACATTTGCTAATTGATCAATCTTAAGTGACATTAGAATGATTAGCCCTGGTATCTTGAGATATTTTCTGATTTGTTCAATCATTTCATATGCATTAGTCATATTTAAGTCAATATCATCAATATCTATAATTAACTGATCATCAGAGTGATGCATGTATTTAATATATGTTTGGACTAAATCATACATGCTGTTCCTCAAACTCATAGAGGCTGTCAGATCTTTTAATTCTTCTAAATTGTCGTATTCGGACAAGCATTCCTTATTATAAAGTAAAGTGAGATTTCTTTTAACTTCTGAAAATTTGTTTAGAAGTTCTCCTCTATCAGTCAGGTTTTGTAGATTATTATTGTATATTCTAGGCTTCTCTTGTTCTTTACTCTCATTGTTTATGAATTTAGCGTAAAGACTACCCAAAAATAATTCCATAATATTATGATTCTGGTCAAAATATATTGGACCGATGGTATCTAATTGATGGAAAGTTGTATTAGTCAGTAAAGCTTTTTTATTCTGTGCTATCCCAATATTTTCGTAGCGTTCCAATTTTTTATGATTGTTACATAACAATTTTTTTACAGTCATCATGCATGAAGTCTTTCCGGATCCTCTATCTCCGGTAAAAATGATAATATTGTTACGTGTCTTATGTTTATCATTGTCATAATATTCATTATTGTAACTGATTAAATCAGCTATACATGATAATGCAGTGCAATATTGTTTATAGAAGATTGATTGAGTGATGTCAATTGAATATTCATTGTCTTTTTCAAATAATTCAATTTTAGGTCGAGTTTCTTCACCTAAGATAAATGGAATGTAATTCTTATCGTTTCCCATAGTGTATAAATTATAAAGTTATTATTCTGTTATATTTTTTAGGCTCAATAAAGAACAAATAGTATGCAATGACCACTTCTTTAATTTGTACCTCTGCATTCTTTCTTGCTTCAACAGCAGAACGGAGCAAAAGTATAATAAATGCAATCAAAGCTCCAATAGCGTAATTACATTTTCCTATGATTGATTGCCAATTGTTACAAAAATCTCCACAGGAGGTATATTCAATATAAGATATTTGGGTTATGGACAATAAACACAATATAATACCAATCATGGCAGAACCAATCAATCCTTCAAAAATAGCTTGCATTACCCAATACTTATTGATAAAATTGTATCTTTCTTGTACTTCTACATCCTTACTCTGAGCTATTTTGTTCCACATATAGGTGTAGTTGAGCGTATTATCTTTGAAAGGATATTGATTTTTAGGATTGGAGGAAATATTATCATTTATTGTATTGAATAGAGTTTCAAAACAATGGTCTTCATTAGATTGATTAGCATTTTTGTCTGTTGTTTTTAGGAAATATTTACGTCTGATGTATTTTCCTATACTCCAAGAGAATAATCCACATACATAAGCTATGAGTAAGATACAACATATACCGATAAAGCCTTGATGTAAAAGTGTAAATTCTAGACCTTGAAAATAAGTCAAATAGATATATACAATACCTAAGGTTGTTCCTCCTGATATTAGAAAGGAGAAGTCTAGGATATCCAAAGCATTGGACAATTTATCCATGATTCGTTGAAAGTTAGGCATAATTGTTGGATTAAGATTTAGGTAATAATATGAGTTTACAATTTAATTATTTATAATAGTATTACAATAGTTTGATGATAAAATCTCGCTGAACTCCACCCGGTCCCGTTCCCAGTCCCAGTTGCTGTAGCCACCCAGTACAATCCCATACCGGTAGGTCTTCCCCTCCGGTAGCGGATGATCATATTCCGCGAACCATTGGCGATAAGCAGTTTCGTAGAGCGGTGGGCTCGAAAATAAGAGAAATAGAACCGCAGCCATTCCCCACATCATCCGCTTAATTCCCTTCCATTTTCGGAGGATGAATCCTAGGAGGATGAAGGTGAGGATATATGCGATAGGGTTGGTTACTAAAGCGGAGAGTAGACTAAGCATGGCTTATTTTTCAGATTTATCTATTGTCAAAATCTATTGAGTTTAAGACAATTCGATGGCGTAGTGTATCATATTTTTCATTAATACAGCTACGGGTAGGGTCAAAATGTTCTGTCTTAATATTGGCAATATCCAATAGTAAATGAGGAACATCATCCGATGATATTGGATAGTTTTGAGATTGTTTGATTCTTTCCACTGTTTGCGGATAGTTTTCTTGGAACGAAGGTGAAGTATAAATCATGAAAGGAATCCGGATTTGATAATCCATATTAGGAGAATGGACTGCATTCCCATGTCCCATGTAATCACGACAATCATATACTTCTTCACCATGATCAGAAAAATAAACGAGACAACAATTTAAATCTTTAAATTTTTTAATGATTTTATTTATAACAAAATCATTATATCGGGTAGCATTATCATAATGAGCTATAATATTACGTTGCTCTATGTTATGTATATCAGAATTATAGTCTTCTGCTTTAAAATATTGGAATTCTTTGGGGTATTGATTTGCATAAGTATAATGTTGTCCAGTTAAATGAATGACATACAATGAAGTTGAATCAGAAATATAAATATCTTCTATCATATCTCCATCATATGAAAATCCATGTGTGTTCCTATAATGAAATAATGTATGAGACAACTCTTTATCGGTCAAGAAAGTAGTCCCATTTCCGATGAAATATTGATTGTCATAAAGAATCGTTCGATATCCAGCTGATTTAAAACAAGCAGGAAACAAAGGTACTTGTGAAAACTGATTAGTTTGGGAAGCCAAAGAATAAATGGATCTCATTACATTATGAGTATGGTCATCTATTGTTACGGCATTGTTGTAAATAAATAAATTCCCATCCTTTTTATGTTGGTTCAATAAAGGATTTGTTTCTATTTCATATTCATATAATGAAGAATGAAATAGACTATAGGATTCACCTATAACAACAACTATTTGAGGTGAATTAGTTATGTCTTGAATGAATACATTTACTTTTTTGCATACTTGATTCAAGTTTTTTATATCCTGACTTCTATTATGTGTAATGTAATATGAATAAGTAACACGGGTTATAGTGGTAAGTTGTGGTATCCCCATACCATTTCGATATAAAATGAAATTATATGCAGTATAACCATAAACGATAGTACCTATAAATGATAGACACAAACATATATAGCCAATATATTTAGATTTAGCGATGACTGATGAAAACTTATAAAATATCAAATTTAATGAAAGAAAAATGAAGAAAAAGAATAGAATCCAATGTTTATCTATATATGATGAGAAGAAATTACTTATTTCTTTAGTATTGGTCTCTGCTATAATATCAATAACATCTTGATTGAGAATACGATGAAAATTGATATAACTAAAATATTCAGCAATGCAGAGAATATTGTATATGATTAAAAGGGAACCTATATAAATCTTTTGAATTGTTTTTTGTTGTATAATAGTACAAATTAAATTTTCAAAATAAGCAATAGAAGCGGAGAGTACTCCTATTAATATCAAATTATACATTTGATGGTTGTGGATGAAAGCACAATAATTAGATGTAATATTTAAAGTAAAAAGGTAATAAAAATATTTATTGATTGTCTTTGTAAATATGTTATTTTGAAATTTCATCCTTTTAAAATATTATAGTAGAAAGTGAATACATAGAACAATATTATGGCATATCCCAACATCTTTTCATGGTTTGGCCAAAATCGTTGCTTCAAGAAAGGATAAATCAATACAATGGGTAGAATGAACCACGAAATCTGCGCAAAACGGTTGGAATAGGCAGCACGGATAACCAATACCCAAAAAGCATTAGTGGCTAGGTAGGTATTATAAATCCAATGGTAATACTCATCCTTGAAATTTCGCCGGAAAATGAAATAATATCCTACTGCTACCCCCATGGCACTATAAGCTAGGAAGTCCCAACGGAATGTCATACTTGTTTGTATTATTTCTCCAGTCTGAGCATCGCCTGTTAGATAGTCTGATAAACGATTGTCGTCACCGAATATGTTTAAACTTGCTAATACGGCTTGTATTTTGGGTCCAATAATATAAGATAATCCTACACTTAATAACCATCCGATTAGATAATAATAACTATTTTTTAAAAACCAAGCTAAACCTGCGGAAGCTGCCATTAAATAAATAGAATTATGGCATCCACATGCTAATAATCCAAGACATATCATTATCATTGGTTTATTGACATATGTCATAGCGAGTATGAAAATAGATGCTCCTAAACCATTTCTAATACCATTGACTCCATATTGCCAAAATGTAAACATACTTAAGATAACTAAAAATGGTATATAATAATAATTTTTGAAAATACGTATTGTAGATAACCAGAATGTACTAACATAAATAAATGCACAAAATAGAAAAAATAAATGTATATCACTATTTATTGCAAACCATGAAAGAAGATTTTCAAAAAACCATTCTCCAGACCAATTCCATACAAATGATTCATTAGACATCTGAATTCCATAGAATCCTTTAGCATAATTAATAGTATCACCAAAATAGCCAGATTTAATAGGTCGTAATCCCATATATGGAATGAGTAAACAAGAAAACATAATACCCCACATGGCATTAAGATTGGACGTTTCTGTTCTCAAAATACTACCAGAATGACATTGCCATACAGCTATAATTATCATGCATAATATTGTAACGTCAAAATAAAAAACATAATTTTGTATAGGTATAAAATCTATCATTTTTTTATTTGTATATAATAAGACTTGTGTTAGATAGAAAAGGATATTTTTTAATGAAAATTTTGTTTTGCTTTAAACTCCATAAATTCCCTATATATAGTATATGCAAAAGGAATAAAATAAAAAAAGGTAATAATAATTTTTAATTTAAAATCAATGTATTCATTGCGTATAAAATTCGAAAAGTGTTTTTTGTTTGTTCTTCTGGCCAAATTTATTGTCTTTTTGTAATATGAAGTATTACGTGCGAGATATCTTGTGTGTAAAATAGTCTTGTATAATTTCTCTAAACATAATGCTTTTGGGAAATATTCTTTAGTAGGTATTGTTTGTAAACATATTGTGTATGAATTTATTCTGTCTATAAAATTTTCATTAAAGGGTTGATGGGTGATAGAAGTTGGTCTTTGTAGCCAGAAATATAAGTATTCTTTTATGATAATTGCTTTTGTTGTTCTAAGATACACTCGATTGTTAAATTCCATATCCTCAGAACCGGTCTTTTCAAAATATAAGTTTTTGATAACCTCAGTCTTGTATAATTTATTCCATACTACCAAGTATTGCATTGCAGTTCCTTTTCCATAAATCATTTGAAATAAATCATTTTGATTCAAAATTTGGATGTTAGGTTCTTTATTGTCTCTATTTCTTGTTGGGCAAGTATAATCATATACTTGTTTCCCTAATATCATAGAAAATTGAAAATCGTTTTTTATGATACTACGATATAATGTTTCAATCATGAATGGAGATATATAATCATCTCCATCAATAAAAGAAATGTATTTACCTGTTGCTTCTTTTAATCCTGAATTTCTTGCTGCAGATATTCCGGCATTTATTTGGTGTATAACTTTACATCGTTGGTCTTTTTCTTGATATTCATCGCAAATTTTCCCAGAATTATCCGTAGAACCGTCATTTACTAAGATTACTTCTAAATTTGTATATGTACTATCAAGAATACTATTTATACAATTATGCAAATATGGTGCAACATTATAAATCGGTACAATAACAGTTATAACAGGATACGCGTTCTTTTTTTTCATTTATTAGTTTAATAAAAAGGTTTGTCCACATAGGAATAATATTCTCAATACTAAAAAGTTTAGCTTTTTCTAATGCTGCATTTTGCATTTCTTTTCTTAAACTTTCATTTTCTATTAATAAATTAATTCTATTGGTTAATGTAATTTCATCGTTTATATCCACAAGAAAACCGTCTTTGCAATCTGTGATGATATCTTTGGGACCTGAAGGGCATGCGTATGATATAACAGGTAGACCACAAGTCATAGCTTCTACAATTGTTAATCCGAATCCTTCGCTAATTGAACTAAAAGCGAATAAAGTTGCGTTAGCTAGTTCGTTTTCTACGAACAAAGTGGGTCCTTCTAAAAATACATTTTTCTCAAGTTTTAAATTTGTGATTAATTTTGCTAATTTAATTCTATCTTCTCCATCCCCGTAAATATGGAGACTCCATTCAGGATGTTTTTTAGCTACATTATAAAATGCGCTTATTAAGGATTGATAATTTTTTGATGGGCACAATCTGCCAATAGAAATAACTCTTTTATTGGTTAATTTTGAAATTTTATTAGTTGTGAATGTTGAAGGATTAGGAATAACGGATAATTTGGGGGTGTTTCCCCAAAAACGATTTTTGTCTTCTTTAGTCAAAAGAACAATCTGATCATATTTTTTTATTATATAACCATAATCATACATGTTTGTTATGAATGCTTTTACTTTATCATAAAAATTTTTGGAATGGTCTATTCTGTAATTTTTGTTTGAATGTAATTCTCTTATTAAAACCCATTTGCCTTTTATTTTAGGAAGTATGAATTTCTCTGATAGTCCCGTGGATATTACAATATCTGGTTGAATTATATTAAGAATTTCTGTTAATTTTCTTTTGTGTTTTCTATATTTGCTAAAAATGCCTTTTAAAGTATATAATCGCCCTTTCCAATCATCATGAAAATAATTAATTTCTAAATCGATAAGATGTACTTTGGGTGATAATGGCTCTGTAAGTATCCCCTTTTTATTGTCTGTAACAACGATATATACGTCATTACTGGATATATCTGCCAAAGCATTGGCTTTGACAATCGTTACTTTTTGGATACCACCCCAATAACGAATACTATTTATACAATATACAATCTTCATCTTTCTGTTAGTTTTTGAATGGTTAGTAACATGAGTGTTATACAGAATGGAGAATTTATTTTTGCAGCCTTAAAAAATACCTTCCAATGAATGGGAAAATATCGTAATGATAAATTCCGTATCGCCTTTTGATAAATCTTCCGATTTAATAATGCTTGAATACGTTTGTACTTTCCTTTCAAAGAAGTTTTAGCAAACATTTCATTCAATCCCAACCCAATAATTCCTATAGAAATCCGGTTCTTATATGCTTGGATAAAATCTGTTCCTAATTGTTGCTTGGTTAGTTCCTTTTCAATCTCTAGATATAACAACTCCCATTTTTGTGGCAAATCAGCTTTGTGAGAAGAGGTATACGATTCTCCTTTTCGATAATGATACCATGTTTCGGGTACATAGACAGCTTTGGAAATGCGGCCCATGTAGGCGATATTGAATAGTACATCTTCTACCGAACCGATTACTTTAGTATCTACAAATCGGATGGGAGAATCTTGATGAATGAAAGAACTTCGATAAAGTTTTCCCCAAATAGTACCCCAAGCATCCATTGTATCGGGACGGGATAATTCTTCGTTGATGGGTCCTACGATTCGTCGATGCAATTGGGATATGTTTTCTCCTTCCCATATGGTCGCTTCAGGAATGTAGTATTTAGGTAAGGATTGATTCCTGTATTCACGCATGTAGGCCCACATGATTACATCCGCTTGATGTTGAAGTGCCAAATTCAAGGCGGATTCACAGGTGTTTGAATCTATCCAATCATCACTATCCACAAACATGGTCCATTCTCCTTGAACAATATCCAGTGCTTCGTTACGGGAACAGGAAATACCTCGATTTTCTCTGCTGATGATTTTTATCCGTTCATCCACTTTCGCATACTCTTTCAATATAGCCAAAGAACCATCTGTAGAACCATCGTTCACACAAATGATTTCAAGATCCCGATAGGTCTGGTTCACTAACGAATCCAAACATTGGGGAAGGTAAGGAGCGACATTATAAACAGGTACAATGATACTGATCATTGGATGTTTCTTGTTTTAAATCGGATAAACAAATACAAAGCTATCCCAAAAGGAATGGCACACAAAGTTAATAACTTTTTGGGGGATTCCTGGATAAACCGCTTGTTTTTTAATATCAAGCTGCTGGATACATAATGAATGGCTTCCATAAATCGACGTTTAGCTGTAGGAGCCAATTGCATGGACGATTTCCGGATAAAGGCAAATCCTTGCGGATTCTTGATGTATTGACGGAACATGTTCATACTGGAACCGTCGGGACGATATTCTACGTTGACTAATACTTCGTTGATGGTCAGTAGGGAATAATCTTGGTCGATTAATTCATATTTATAACCCAACGAAACGTACTTTTCACCTTCGAAGATTGGGTACTCGGGGTATCTTTTGATGATATCTGTACGGTACACCAGTTTCTTGTCGCCTTTCCCGCCCCGTGCATAGAAACCTGTGAGTGTAGTTTCTTTTTCTGTAAAGTGGGTTCCAATGATATTCCCATCAAAATCAGCATCCAGTCCGATGATACCGGCTACTTTATCGGAGCCATATTGCTTCCAAAAGGTAATAATCTTTTCGACTGCATCATTCGGCATATAGTCATCCGAGTCAATACACGTATTCAGCTTGGTATTGATGAGTCGATAAGCTGTATTGTGTGCCCCATGCATCCCTTGGTTTTCTTGGTAATGGTAGCGGATAGGAATTTTATTTTCTGCTATCCAGCCTTCTACCAATGCTCGGGTATTGTCGGTGGAACCGTCATCAATAATCAGCCATTCGAAATCTTGGCAGGTTTGTCGAAGCAATGCTTCGTAACCCAAATGTAGGGTATAGGCCCGATTATAAGCCGGAGTAAATATGGTTAATGTTTTTGCCATTGTTCAAGGTAATAATTTTGAAGCCATTCAGCATTTTTCTGTATATCATATCCGGCTTGGGTGATGATAGCCGGATAACTTTCTCGTTCAATGTCCCGATTGATCATGTATTCCATGGCTTGTACCCATTCGGATATGGGTGCTTTCAGTGAAAGGAAAGAAACTAAATCACTCATGGATACTTCCGTTGGGATGGTATCGGAGACGACACATGGGAGTCCGGCGCATTGGGCTTCCACCATGGAAACGGACAGTCCTTCCATAAAAGATGGGAACAGGAACAAATCCATGGCATGGAGTAGTATCGGAACATCCGAACGTACCCCCAGAAAATGTACTTGCTTGGTAAGTTGTAGCTGTTGGACTTTCTCTTGTATTTCTTCCATCAGTTCACCCACTCCAACCAATACTAAATGGGCATGCGGATGTTGTTGTACGAATGCATGGAAAATATCGAGGAGAAAAGCGTGGTTCTTCTGTTTGTTGAATCTTCCGACATGACCGATTACGATGGCATCCATAGGGATATTCAATTGCTCACGGATTTCTTTTCGATGAACTTCTGAATAAGCATATACTTGGGTATCGATGGAATTTCGTTGTAGAATTGCTTTCTTTCCTAATTCCTTCCCTGCTAACCAAGTAGCGGATTCTTCTCCACAAGTGAAGATCTGCGTCACATATTTCCGCATGGCATGTTTGAAGTAGGTACGGAAGAACCATTTGGCATCCAATAAGGCATGGGAATTATGTGCATGAGCAATAATTACCGGAATACCTCGTTTGCTAGCTTCCTTATATACGAAATAACCTGATTCCGAACAATGTCCATGAATAATCTTATATTCGGGATGCTCATCAAAGAATGCTGCGATTTGTTTTTGGTATTTACCGAAGGTAAAAGGATGCAAGGGCATCATGCGGTAAATTTTCCCACCCATTGCTTCAATTTCATCATCATACGCTCCTCGTTCTTCCCGATGTACCATGAAGTCGAACTGTACTTTAGTACGGTCGATATTTCGGTAGTAATTCATCACCATGGTTTCGGCACCACCCCGGTTTAGGATGGTGAACAACATTAAGATTCGAATAGGTTCTTCCATAAACTAGCTATTCTTTCTATTAAATATTGTTGGGCCGTTTGTTTGGCAAACAATCCCATGTTTATACGTAGTTCTTTATTTTCAATGAGTCTTTCTAAACTCTTGGCTAACTCTTCCGTATCCTGAGGTTTTACCAAAAACCCATTTTTCCCATCTTGGATGATATCTCTAGGACCACATGGGCAATCGAACGCAACACAAGGTACTCCACACGCCATGGCTTCAATCAATACCATTCCAAATCCTTCCGAACGGGAAGGGAGTACCAATAGAGAGGCTTGCTGATAAACGGAAGCTATATCTTGAACGGGTGCATGGAAGGTTATTTGCTTTTGAATACCTGCTTGATAGATGGCATCTTGGTAAACGCTGGTATCTCCTTTTCCGTAAATATGTACACTCCATGAGGGGTGTCTGGAAGCGATTTTGCTCCATGCATCAATCAATAAATCGTATCCTTTGTTGTATGAAAGACTGCCTACACAAATGATTCGGTGATTTTCTAACGTTGCACTTTCATGCGGATAGAAGGACACCGGGTTGGGAATAACGGTCAGGTTATTGCTGCTCCATTCTGACAAGTTGTAGTGGGTCAAGACTACTATTTTATCGTAGAGGTGTGCGCCCATTCTCATCCAGAATTTTTGCCAGGAGGCTCCATTTAGAATCATGGAGGCATGGCGTTCATAGATGATTTTGGCTTTTCCTTTTTGGATCCATAAGGGGACATAAAGTCCTTTCATCCCATCGTCACAGACCGATATAATATCGGGCTGAACCTCTTTGACTATCTGATTGATCTTTTTGATGTAGGAGAAGAGATATTTCCAATCCTTTGCAACTTCTATGGGATGGAAGGTGATGGAGGAACTGAATGGATAAAAGGTTTCCTTTGCATCGTTCAGGGATATGATATGTACGTCATAGCCGAATTCTTCTGCAAAGTAGGATGCCTTGATGGACAGTACTCTTTCCAATCCACCTCCTCCGGATATGCCATTGGTAATATATAGAAGTTTCAATTTCATTTGTTTTGAAATGGTTGGTACCTTTTACAACTTGTTTATTTCATTCTCATTCCCATAATCATGAGACTGGAGATGGGAAACAATCTGTTGTCGCAAAGTCTGATTTTGTGTAAAAGCAAAAATCCCCTCAGCTGCCCCTTCATTGTCCATCGGAACAATCACTCCATCCACCTGATCGGTCAATTGTGCCGAGGAGGTAGCAAAACGGGTAATGATGACCGGCTTTCCCAGGATCTGTGCTTCACGCACGGTGACTGCTTTCCCTTCAAAGCGGGAAGGCTGGATATACATGTCACAAGCCTTCATGTAAGGGTAGGGGTTGGCTTTCTTGCCTAGCAAAATGCAGACCTCTTCCATGCCGGCTTGTCGGATGTTGGCTTGGATGAGTGCTTCATCCCCACCATAACCGATGATGTACCACTTGAACTTCAATCCTTTTTCCACCAACTTCCGACAGATGAAAGGTACATTGTCGAAGTTCTTGGCCAACGTGTATCGACCTACCGAACAGAAACGGAGCTCTCCTTCGATGGCTGGCATTTCAGCAGATACATCCTGCAGGTCCGCTTGTTCCCGGACAAAAGTAGGAGAGAGGATGTTTTCCATCACCTCCACTTTTCCTTCCAAAGAAGGGAAGGTCTGAAGAAAGGTGGTTTTTACGCCTTCCGATACCGCCATGATGCGGTCAAAGCTGTCCCAAACGGGGAGTTCCTTTTTCGCATTCACCGAAATGGTGGAATAATCCGTATGAATCCAGGCATATTTCCGTTTTGCCAGTACCTTGTCTCTGACAATGTTGTGCGGAGTGAGAAAGCTGATGGCCAAATCATACGTTCCATATTCCTTTAAAGAGGGGAGAACAGGAGTTACCAAATCGGCTATATATTGAAAAATACCCGATCCTTCTTTCGGACGATGGAGGCGGTAGTAAATGGCATAATCTATCTTGGCCAGGATTCTGGCGAGCGCCACCCCGATTTGTCCTTCCTGGACAATTTCCTTGATGGGCCGGTTGATGGCTGCATATTCCTTTCGTTCGGGAAGCAGGCGGACAGCTTTCGGAATCAACGACATGAATTCGCCCCGATGATCGTAGACAAACAAGTCCACTTCGTAACGAGTATAGTCAAATGCATTCAGCAATCCGATGAGCGAGCGTTCCGCTCCTCCGATTTCCAAATATTGAATAGCGATAAAAATTCTTTTCTTCATGGTTTACATTGCATTCGATAAATCCAGTCACCCAGTTTCATCCAGAATTCCATAAACTCTTCGTAAGTAGCACTCATACCAATGCCTTTCACCAGCTTGAAACAACAATCTGTTTTGATGGGCCTTTTCTTGCAGAATTTGGCATAGGTTTTGGTACTCACGTGGGATTCTGAACACAGTTGTTTAATCGTAATGCCGCACTCTTTTCGTTGATATTGAACAGCTTCTACTAAATAGATGTACAATTTATAGAACATTAACATTTTATATTTTACCTTTATGAGGGTAAAATATACCCTCGTTTAACCTTTGTACATTTGTAGCGTCAAATTTAATTAAATACAAACTATGCGAATGAATTTATTCATGGGTTACGCTGATTGTAACCCGAAAGAATCTTCTATCGAAGAGATCTTTCAACTCATCCGTCAGGATGCTTCGGTCAAGGACCGTACAGAAAAGCACCGTTACTACACGAGCCAGAACCTGTTGAAGGAGGCGAAGTATGAAAAACACGCTTGCCCTTGCTTTTCGGTGGCTACCTTGTTCTCCGGTGGGAAAACACAGAAGCACATCGCAGGATGGACGGGCATCGGGATGGTGGACATCGACGATGCCGAGAATCTGGACCTACAGCAACTAGCCGAGGAAGTCAACAAAGACCCGTACACGTTGCTTACGTACATCACCATCAGCGGAAAGGGACTGCGTATCCTCTTCTTGTACGATTGCGAAAACCGTCACTCACTGAATCATCAGGAACAGAAAATGCTCTATGAGTATGCGTTCGACTATGTGAACCGATACTTCGGAGCTTTGCTTCATGTTCAGACGGACCCGAAATGTAGAACTTGCTCGCAACTGAGCGGGGTGGCACACGACCCGAAGGCGTTCTTCAATCCACAGGCACGGACCTTTACCTTCAATTTTGACCATGTCAAAACCAAAAGGCAGGAACAGGCCAAGATGCAGAAACTGCTGAAAAAGGCAACCACTGCCGCTCAAAAGAAACTCGCCGAAGAAAACATTGTCTTCGAGGAGGGTAGTCGTAACGAGTACCTGATGCGGTTGGGTTATCTGCTCAATGCGTATGGCATTCCCGAAGAGTTTGCCTATGAATGGGCATCCGAGCACTACCAAGACCGCTACGATGGGGATATCTATACCATCTTCCAGTCGTGCTACAAACACACGGACGAGTTCGGTACATTGAAAATCCCCGCTGCTTCGAGATCTTTTCCTCTTCAGGAAAGCCGTTGGGCTTCCGTTCCGGAGATTGAAGCGTTCCTGGATTCACAGGTTTCCTTGCGGTACAATGTGATTCGTCGGCAGTGTGAGATTGCTTGGAAGGATTCCAATGCTGATGTCTCCGAGATTCTTCGCTACGCTCTGAATGACAAGAAAAATGCTCTGGATGACACGAATAATGCTCTGAATGACAATTACGAACCTATCACCGATAGGGACGAAAACACGTTGTGGTGCCGCATGAAAAAGAACGGGACGGAAGTACGGCTTCAGGACATCCGCAATGTGCTTCAGTCGGAG
Organism: Bacteroides sp.; assembly: GCA_015060705.1. Classification (GTDB taxonomy): domain Bacteria; phylum Bacteroidota; class Bacteroidia; order Bacteroidales; family Bacteroidaceae; genus Phocaeicola. The sequence goes on from SUXY01000005.1 coordinate 25,118, forward strand.
TTCGTACCGGCGTTTCATCCGTTCGAATCGTATTTCGGTTCGCTGCCCGAGTGGGACGGTGTGGACTACATCGGCCAACTGGCCCGAACCGTGAAGGTGAAGGGCGACCAGGAACAGTTTGTGGAGTATTTCCGCAAATGGTTCGTGGGCATCGTCCCTACCATTATGGATGAGCAGGTGGTGAACCATGAAATCATGGTGTTCATCGGCAAGCAGGGCAACTTCAAGAGTACGTTCTTTTCGTTGCTGCTACCGCCCGACCTGCGGTCTTATTTTCATGTCAAGATGAACAGCAATCATCTGTCGAAGGATGATATGCTGACGCTTTGCGAGAAAGCGTTGGTGTGCCTCGAAGAGATCGACGAGCTGCGTCCGTCGGAACTGAACCAGCTCAAGGCACTGGTCACTGCCAAGAATATCAGCGAACGGGCGGCGTATGCCCGCAACAAGGAGCATCGTCCTCACATCGCTTCGTTCTGCGGCACGGGAAACAATCCGAACTTCCTGTCCGACCCGACCGACAACCGGCGTTGGCTGGTGGTGGAGGTCGAGGATATCGAGAATCCCCTGGAGCATCCGTTCAATTATACCGGAATGTATAGCCAGGCGCTCGCGCTCTGGAAAAGTGGCTATCGGTATTGGTTCAATCAAGCGGAGATTCAAGCGCTCAACGAACGGAACCGCGAGTTTCAGGTCCCCAGTCCGGAAGAGGAATTGCTCCTCACGTATTATCGACCTACCTTCGAAGGCTGCCAGGGCAGTATCTTCTTAAAGGTGTCCGAGATACTGGAACGGATCAATGCGGGGGTGAAGCAGCCGTTGTCTGCTACCCGATTAGGGATATTACTCTGCAAACTTGGATTCAAGAAAGTCAGATATAATAATGAACGGGGTTATCTAGTGATTGAACGCACCAGTGATGAGATTCAATCAGCCCGTAAATTGGCTGCTCAACGTTTTACTTAAGCGGTTCTCCCTCTCTTTTGTCATCGGGAGGCCCCACCCTCCCTGTCATCCAGAACGGAACGAAGTGTAGTGAAGGATCTCGAGTGCATCCACGTATATGTTTCCGAGATTCTTCGCTTCGCTCTGAATGACAAATACACTTTGGTACACCTTGTTTAGCGTATTTTCTAATACATTATATCGTATAATTCTATAAAAGAAGAATAACTTCTATACACGTATAAAAAACAAATAATAAGGTGTACTAAAGTGTACACTTTACGGTTCCCCCAACGCATCGACAATCAACCGGACTTGGGCCGGAGTGAAGGTCTTGGCGGTTTCTGAAAAACCGATGATGCGGAGGTCGTCCATCAAATGCGGGTAATAGTTGATCCAGATCATCAACTTTTTTCGGGCGGCAGCGGTGGTGATGTTCGGGCAGTAGAGTTGCGCCAATTCTCCTTTGCCGTATGTGCGTATTTGAAACATTTTTTATTTCAAAGATACGGCTTTTCCCGCTGATAACCAATACTTTTTCTCCCTTTATCGCTCCATTGCGCTCCTTATCGCGCATTCTGGTTCCATACCGTTCCGGATGGTTCCATATCGCGCATGTACAGGGTACGCAAGTGCTATCTTTGTAGTGTCACCGGAAGATGATACATCTTATCGCAGTAAGATGCTACATCTTATCGGGGTAAGATGATACATCTTGTTGGTGTAAGATGCTACATCTTCCACGCTATGTCATCCTGAGCAACGCGAAGGATCTCGAGTACAAAAAGTGGGTGTATACGAGGTTCTTCTCTCCACTTCGTTTCGTTCTAAATGACAAGTGTTGAAAATATGATTGTTTAACTTTTAAAAATTAATGTATTATGTTAGATTACAGTGTTTCTGCCCGTTACAATCCGATGGAGAAGAACGAACCTGCCAAGTATTACGCTTTTTCTCAGAGCAACGAAGTGATGAACCTCAACGAGTTTGCCAAGCACATCGCTACCCATGGCTGTGTGTACAAGCGTGCCGACATTGCGGCCGTGCTCACCATGGCGGTGGACTGTCTCCGCGAGATCTTGTTGAACGGTACCAAGGTCCAGCTCGGCGACTTGGGTAATTTCTATGTCACTTTCTCCAGCGAAGGTGCCTTGACTGCCAATGAGTTCAACCCGGACATTCACATCAAGACCGTGAATGTGAACTGGGAACGTGGTTCCGAGTTCCTGAACCTCAAGGAGGATGCCAAGTTCAACCTGGTGGCCATCCGCTCCGTCCAGAAGAAGGTCTTGAAGGCCGTGAAGAACGGTGAATCCACCGTTACCATCGTGGAGGAAGAGGAATCAACCGAAGGTACTCAAACGGGAGAATAATTCTCTATAACTCTATATTTGTCATTCAGAACGGAACGTAGTGGAGTGAAGAATCTCGTATACATCCACGTTGTTGTTTACGAGTGTATGTACTCGAGATCCTTCGCTTCGCTCTGGATGACAAACAGTATGGAAAGAATGACAATACTATTTTATAACAAACAAAAACATCAACTTATGGAAACCCAACAACCAACCACCAGCATCTGGGGAAAAATCCTCAAAGTAATCATTACTGTATTAACCGCCGTGGCAACCACCTTCGGTCTCCAAGCCTGCTATTGATGAGCAATGCGATTCTACACAGCAGTCAGTACCAGAATTACCGTCGGATTGATCTGATTGTAATTCATTGCAGCGCTACGCGCAGCAACCGGTGCTTTCCGTTGGAAGCCGTCATCGCCTGTCATCGGGCGAGAGGATTCGCAACAATCGGGTATCACTATTACGTGACCCGTGACGGAACCGTGCATGCCGGTCGCCCCCTCTATCAGGTGGGGGCACATGCCACGGGTTTCAACCGTCATTCCATTGGTATCTGCTACGAAGGGGGCTTGGATCCCGACGGGAATCCCGCCGATACACGTACCCCGGCGCAGAAAGATACCTTATTGAAACTACTGCAACGCCTCAAAATGGATTATCCTCTTGCAGATATTCTAGGACATCGGGATTTACCGAATGTGGCGAAAGCATGTCCTTGTTTTGAGGTGTGTGCAGAATATCAGGATTTGTAATACTTTTTGTTCATTTTAGGAGGGGAAAGATCTTTTTAGGATCTTTTCCCTAATCTTTTATGGGTATGATATATCTATTAACACCCATTGTCATTCAGAGCGAAGCGAAGAATCTCGAGGGCATCCACGTGAATACATAAGTGTATGCTATCGAGATTCTTCCTCCCTTCGGTCGTCTGAATGACAAATTGTGTCAAGAAGTATATCGTTTCCAATCTTTTTCATATCTGCCAAAACAAAGATTTGCTCAGCTTCTTGTATAAATGGTTTGCGACAACATATTAAATCTACCAAAATATTAGTATCCAAAAAGATTCTTTTCATTTTAGAAGTATTTCTCGTTTATTAATGCTTCAATTCCATTTTCATCAGCAGGAACAGGTTTTCCACCTTTTATCGACAAAGTGCGAACAAAAGCCAAAGCTTCTTCCATACTTTTAGCACTACCTGATTTCTTGTTTTGAGATAAAGAATCTTTTAGACGAACTGCCAAAGCTTTTTTGACAGTATCTGTTTGTTGACTGAGAATTGTCCACAAAGCATCTATGGTAGACGATTCGCTAGGGTAATGTATTTTTGCTTCCATTATAAAATTGTTTTTGCAAAGAAACAATTTTTCTTCGGGTTTTCCTAGTGCTTTATACTTTTTTATTTGTTGCTTGAGTGAATAAGTAAATTATGCTTCAATCAACTGATAGAACTTCTCAATTTCTTCTTGATTCCCTTTCTTCTCTTGTTGCTGATAAGCAATAATGGAATTATAGAGTTCCTTGTCTTTTAAAAGCCGTTCGATGGCATCCGCTACTGCTACCGGATCTTGTTTTACCACCAATCCATTTTTCTCAGGAACCATTTGATTGTAAACCGCATCAAATTCAGTGGTTACTACCGGACGATTGAGAATGCGAGCTTCTGCAATGGAAAGACCGTATCCTTCGTGACGGGAAGTCTGTACATATAATGTACAATCCTTGATATATGGATATGGATTGGAGGTCGTTCCTAGCAAAATAAATGTATCTTGCAGATGGTTCGCCTCAATGAATTGTTCCATTTCTTCCTTATACGGACCCCGACCGATGGCATACCACTTAAAAGCGATTCCTCTTTCTTTGAGGATTTTACAGGCTTCCAACGAAATATCATATCCTTTCTGCGGTTTGTTCAATCGGGCAATGGTTAATAAACAGGGAACCTGGTTGCTCATGCTTGTTTCTGTCGGTACCTTAGACAATTTATCGATGAATGTAGCATCAAGCATGTCCCAAATCACCAACATCTTCGATGCAAATTGAGGGTATACTTCTTGAAAGACAGTATAGGCAGAGTCTGAAACCGTCACGATGTGATCCATGTGGGCATAAAACTTCTCTTGGAATTCTTTATTGATTCCAGTCAAACGGTAGCTGACATTTACCCAACTCATTTTGATGGAAGCATTCACCTTCTCTGCTACATAAAAGGTTGGAAGACCTTGTGCATAGCCAATAGCCACATCGTATTTCTTTTCAGGAATAGGCAGACATGGAGCAATATGTGTCCAATAGAGTCTGGCTTTGTCAACATGGAAAGTCTGACCTTGACGAATTGCCATGGAGTACCCCCAACGAGCCTTTAACTTGGGAATATCCAGCGTCAAAAACTGTTGGATTACATTTTTCTCAATGAACTGTGTATATTCAAATGGAGGAAGTAAACGTACTTCTTTGGGAAGGAACTGCTCGAATTCCCCGCCATATTTGAACAATTGCAGGTCTACTTCGAATCGGTTATAGTCCAATGTTGAGAGAAAAGAAATCAGGCTCTTTTCCGCTCCGGCACAAACCAATGATTCGATGACAATCAATACTTTCTTCTTCTGCATCTTAATCCATTTTTTCTAATTTATCCCTTAAGATAGTCGATGAAGTTCCTTGTGTATAAGGGAAATATTCAATTCGTACCCCAACCTTCTTGAATTTCTCTTCCAATTCATTGAATAAAGGGGAGCCTTTCCAGTCATCGCCGACAAACATTACATCAAAGGGAGTCTTTTCCCAGGCTGCATATTTGTCCCGATTGATTTGGGGTACTACTTCATCCACATAACGGATAGCTTCCACAATGGCTTTGCGTTCTTCAAACGAAACGATTGGAGCTTTCTTTTTATAAGATGCGCATAGCTCGTCTGTACTGACTCCAACAATCAAATAATCACATTGTGCCTTAGCCTGGCGAAGGATATTCAGGTGGCCGATATGAAACATATCGAAGACTCCTGTGGTATAACCGATAATCTTTTTCTTTTCCATATTAAAGGGAGGATAGGTAGTTGAACACCTTTTCACAAGCTTGTCCGTTTTCGTAAGAACCGATGGTGTATAGAAAGGACGTTACTTGTTTTTGATAAGAATTGATTTGGAAACGTTCTATTTGGTGGCACAATTCTTCGTTGGTTAAGCTGATTGGAAAAGGAAGTTCCCGAATATTGAAATACAAGGAGCGATCCTTGGAGGTATAGGCTTCCAAGTCGGGTACATACAAGAAACAGGGACGTAATGTCATGGCAAAATCGAATATCAAGCTGGAGTAATCCGAAATCACCATATCAGCAATGCATAATAATTCTTGTATGTCATCATAATCCGTAACATCCAACACTTGTTTTTCATCTTTCAATAATGATTGGGACAAGTTACGCAAATGCGGATGCAATCTAACCAGTACCACCCAATCCGTATTCTGTTGTTTTTGGAGTGAATGAATGAGTTGGGTATAATTCAAGTTGTAACATTCCATCGAATTCCCTTTGCGGAAAGTCGGTGCATACAGCACCACTTTTGTTTGTTCGGGAATTTGTAACCGTTCCTTGATTTTCTGTTTCAATGAAACGTTGGGATGGAACAATACATCGTTTCGGGGCGTTCCGGTAGGAAGAATCGGTCCATCGTACCAGAAACAACGTTGGAAGATGGAAGTACTGTAAGTACATCCCGAAAGCAAATAGTCAATTTGTAGGGAGTCCTTTTTAGCCATCTCTACATAATGAGGAGGAAGGCTGCTTTCCGCATCTTTCTCAATCATTTTAAGCCGTAACGAACTGTGCCAGGTCTGGATGTAAGTCTGTCCTTTCCTTTTATGGAACAGGCTGGTCATCCGGTAATTGGTGATGATTACCTGTGAGGTACACAATTCATAAAAATAGCGGAAAGAGAGGTAACGCACTTTCAGAATCCCTGAAATTGAATGTTTCTGAGGTTCCGTAAATGCCCAAACCACTTTCCAGTCTTTATGATGTTGGGTAATATACTCACTGAGGTATTTGGGGCTGCATCCATATTGACTGCCATAATAACTCATGAACAACACTTTCTTTCGAGTGACGGGCAGTACACTTAAAATACGGATGAGGATTGTATATAGAAATTCTTTCATGAACGTTCGATACGTTTTAAGGATTGACCGAATAATCGGCTATAAATCCGTTGTCCTAATTGATAACTCCAAGAATTCTGAATTTTGATGAGTAGGGATGGAGCATACAACGTTTGGATCCGTTCCCAATACTTCTGAAATTCTTGTCGTACCCAGTTATCCGGATTCGTTTGAGAAATCCGATAAAAAGAAGTGGCTATTTGCCAGAACTTCTTCTTCATCAAAGATGAATATTCCGGGTATTCTTTCTCGATAAACTTCAGCCTTTCTTCGTATCCCTTTATTAAATCCAGGTTACGGATAGAGAAATTCCCGGAAATACTATTTTCTCGTTGACGATAATAGTAGAGTGGAGTAGAAAGTACTCCGTATTGTTCTACCTCCTGAATAATGTGATGCTGCCAAAAGGAATCTTCAAAATAAGCCCCCTTTTTAAAAGGATATTTCTTGGCGATGGAAGTTAAGTATAATTTCCCCCATGCAAAGTTTTTGATATACTCATTTTTGATGAGTTCTTTCATGGCTTCCTTGCGAGTTAGCACAAAAGGTGCTTGTGTTTCCGGAATGTATCTGTTGTCTAATAGCAAATGGTCACGATAAGTATAGTAAAAATTCCCTTGTACAACTTCGCATTGATGTTCTTCCGCATAGTTGTATAGTTGTTCCAATGCATTCGGAGCCAACCAATCGTCGCTATCCAAATAGCAAATGTATTTTCCCGTAGCTATAGCTGTTCCTGCATTCCTTGCATCCGATAAACCCCCATTTTCTTTGTTGATAATGATGGTAGTCGGGTATTTCTCTTTATACTCTTTGCAGATATCTAAAGAATGATCCGTAGAACCATCATTGACTAAAATAACTTCCATGGACGGAGTTACTTGTAGGTATAAACTTTCTAAGCATAGGGCTAGGTAGTTTTCTACGTTGTAGATGGGGACTATGATGGAGATGGATTTCATTATTCTATAGTCATCAATGATAATAATTTATCGATATCTGTTTGTGTATTGCAATTTGTAGGGGTAATGGTAGGCATATCTAAAGCCGAGATAATTCCATCTGTTATATCAGAGGCTGACATATCTGTAACAATTCCATTTCTTCTAGATGAAAGTTGTTCTTTCGCCCCAGTAAAGTTGGTTGCAACAATCGGATTATTGAAACATAAGGCTTCTGCAAGTGTTATACAAAACCCTTCATGTCTGGATGGTTGCATATATATGTTGCAATCCTTCATGAAACCATATGGATTGGTTTGTGTACCTAGAAAGACTACTTTATCAGAAATACCTAATTGTTTTGCTAATGCTTTACATTCTTCTTTTAATTTACCATCTCCAATAAAATACCACTTTACATCGAAGCCTTTCTCTATTATATTTTTTAAAGCCTGAATAGCTATGTTTTGACCTTTTTCTGCAGATAAACGACCAACAGTTAGAATTCGTTTTCCTTGAAAATTATCGTCAAAGGTAGGTCCTATTTCTGCTAATTCTTTGATTTGTTGTGGATTGACAATATTGTAAAAGACTTCCGTTTTTTCTTTTAGTTTAGGGAATAAATTGTCAAATTTTTGTTTGGCTGTTTCAGAAACAATAAATATTTTACGATATTTTTTGTACAATTGATTGGTCATTCCTTTGTCTATCCCAAATTTAGTGACATCAAAATGTATCCATCCACATTTGATTGGGGCTTTAATCTTTTCGCAAATGTAATAATCGATGGCTTGTGATGGTCCTGCAAAAGCAATGGCAATATCAAACTTTTCGTGAAATATAGACTCATTTTTTAATAGCCACTTGTAAAAATAATATCGGTTGTTGATTATTTTGCAATAGAAATATAGAATAAAAAGAATAGTTCCCTCAAGAATATTACCTTTTTTGAAGAAGTTTTTTATAGATAATAACGGGGGATCGTTTATTAATCTCCAATATTTATCATAACAATCTATTTTATGGATTTGTATATATGATGGCAGTAATTTTAATAGTTTTCCTTTTTTGTGTATTAATCCAAGATGAATTTCGTATTTGCTTTGAGGTATAGTTGTAAGTAAACCTAAAAATGATTTCTCTACGCCACCAATATCCATGGATAATAAAAGGAAAAATATTTTTTTTTTCATTTCTTTGCCAATAAATAATGAATAGGGTATATGAATACTCTTGTTAAATTTCTAACAAATCGATTGGAGTTTATAATATTTCTAATCATAATGGCTAAATCGACATCACGTAATGCTATAATGTCATCATAATCCTCTTTAACACCACGAGGAAGAATACGATCCACCATACCACTATATTCGTTGTATTTTGTTGTAAAACTTACGCCTGTATTATCGAATTTAGCAACATAACTATCGTATTTTGCAAAAGAATAAGAATTGTATAAAAGAAGCATAAATAGTTCTGTATCTGAAACAATTTTGTTATTTTCATTATACATGAATTTTTCAAAGCATCTTTTTTTTATAAAAGTTGCTTGATGGTTTAGACCATGTCCCCAAAAGTATGATAATTTTAATTTTTCAGGATTATGCCATTTTGAAACTTCGTTTCCACTAGAATCGACAACAATTGCATTCCCATAGATTACATCTTCAGTGTTTATACGTTGATTGAATTTCTCCAGTGTATATTTATCATATAAACAGTCTCCTGAATTAAGAAATAAAAAATATTCACCTTTAGCAACTTTTATGCCTTTATTCATTGCATTATATATGCCTTTATCAGGTTCACTGACCCAATAAGTGATATATCGTGAATAATGTTCTATCAATTCTTTACTGCCATCAATTGATCCTCCATCTATAATAATCCACTCAAAGTCTTTAACTGTTTGAGAAATAACACTATCGATGGTTTTTTGTAGACCAGTTTTGTTGTTGTAGTTTATTGTGATAATAGAGAGTTTCATACTAAATTGTTTCAAGACCGATAAATCCTTCTTCTTTTACGTTAAGTGCACGACCAAAATTTTCTTGAAATCCATCTATGTGGATTTCAGCACAGTGAGGAGCTTTCATATACCATTCTACCATAGGGTGGTGGAGATATAAATCAATGATGTAATCACCATTACTGAGTATTTTAGGTAGTTGTATATTGTATTCTAATTCAAAAGTACCGGATTTGATGTTTTTCATTTTACCTTTGTAATGTCCTTCTGCTAATGATGCCATGGGTACTTCATCTTTATTTTTGAATGTTAATATGGTATCAACTAATATATCTTCTTGGGTATATCCTTTAATTATTACATTTAGAATTTGTTGATTTGAAGTTATAGTAGAAAAAGATTTCGTTGTATGGTTAATTTCTATGTCATCAATCGATAGGGTATGCTTTGTCCAATCTATTCTATCTTTTATGTATTCACTTTCTTTTAAGCTTTCTTTGTTAAGGTAGTGATTGATGGTCTCGTATGTAGAACCTTTATATATGATATGTCCATTTTCTAATAGTATACCTTTAGTACATAGGCTTCTTACTGCTGGCATGTTATGACTCACAAACAAAACCGTTCTTCCTTCTCCTTTGGATACATCCTGCATCTTTCCAATGGCTTTCTTTTGAAACTCGGCATCACCCACCGCTAAAACTTCATCTACTACTAAAATTTCCGGCTCTAAAAAAGCTGCAACAGCAAATCCGAGGCGTACGGTCATTCCGCTAGAGTAACGTTTTACAGGTGTGTCTAGATAACGTTCTACTCCGGCAAAATCTACAATTTCATCAAGTTTTCTATTAATTTCATGACGAGTCATTCCCATAATGGATCCGTTCATGTATATATTTTCACGACCAGTGAGTTCTGGATGAAATCCTGTACCGACTTCCAATAAGGATGCGATACGTCCTTTGGCACGAATGGCTCCGGTTGTGGGGGAGGTTACTCGAGAGAGGAGTTTCAATAAGGTGGATTTTCCTGCTCCATTCTTTCCAATGATTCCAACCACATCACCTTGTTTTACATCGAAGGTAATGTCTTTTAATGCCCACACGTAATCGGAAGATCCTTTTTTGCTGCGGTCATTGGTTTCACCGATTTTTAGATAGGGGTCTTCTTGACGAAGGATGGTGGTTTTCCACCAACGGTTGAGGTCGTGAACCAAACTTCCAGTTCCAACCAATCCTAATTTATAGAGTTTTCCGACATTGTCGAATTGAATTGCTATATCGCTCATGATGTTTAAGTCAAAGTTAAGTTATACGGTATCCATAAAATTCCGTTCTGTGCGGCTGAAGATAACCACAGCGAAGAACAAAGTTACAAGCATGAAAATGGTGCTATAAAGTAATCCGCCCCAATCCAAGGAGCCACAGCCCATGCAGCTGTATTTGAAGGCTTCGAAGATGGGAGTAAGGGGATTCATCGCAATGATGTGCTTGTATTGTTCCGGAGCAGCACTCAAGGGGTAAATCACTGGGGTAGCATACATGAAGAGTTGTAAGCCGAAAGTGACTAATTGGGTGAGGTCTCGGTATTTGGTTGTCATGGCGGAGATAATCAAGCCCCAGGACATGGCGTGGAAGGCGATTAGGAAAATCAGGAACGGGAATAGCAGCAAGGTCCAGTTGATGGAAAGGTTAGCGCCGATGCAATAGTAATAGATATACATGGCGATAAATAACAACAGCTGGATGCCGAACTTGATGAGATTGGAGGTGATGCCTGCCAAGGGAACGACTAATCTAGGAAAATAGACTTTTCCGAATACACTGGCATTAGCGGTAAAAACATTGCTTGATACTCCAAATGCAGCACTAAAATAGCCCCAAAGCATAATCCCGGACATGTAGAAGAGGGGCTGGGGAGCTCCGTCTGTGGAAATACCTGCCAAGCCGCCGAACACGAACATGTACATCACGGTGGTGAAGACGGGTTGGATGAGGAACCACAACGGTCCGAGGATGGTTTGCTTATAGACGGTTACAATGTCGCGCTTCACGTACATCCGATAGAGGTCGCGATAGCGCCAAATGCCTTTGAGGTCAATGTCCAAGAGTCGTTTCTTAGGCTTTATTTCAATGGTCCAATTTTCTTTCATGTCAGTAGTATTGTATAGCTAAATAGCTGTTTGGGTATTTTTTATATAATTCTTTCTAAATTAAAAAATTAGGAGGTCATATTATTCATAAATGATGTCTTTTACTCTATGATCAATCATTTTATTTTTCCCTATTAACAGATAAGGAGTTCCATTAATATTTATTACTGCAAATTTATCTGTTTTGACTTCTGTCAATGTATATCTGCCTAAATTGTGTGCGAAAGGACGAATATAAAATGGTAATGATGCAAAATCAGTTTCTTTAAGTTGATAAACCACTTTGCTTATTTTCTGATAATCAGATAGTCTTTTGGCATAAAATGGTAAGGTTGGGGTGGTACTAAATGTATCAAACTTGTCCGATGAAATGTTTTCTATAAATTCCTCAGGTAAGAATATCAAGGAATCTTTGTGATAGGTGGTTGCAATGTCTTGGTTTTCCCATGAGGATGGAGAATATGCAAAAAAATATTCGCTATTTGAACTTACAAGAGGTGTTCGAATCCAATTCTCTATTATGCCATAATGGGAATCTTTTGTTGTAATGATGCAAGTCGAAGGTTCCTTTATCTGTTGTAAGATTCTTTGGTATTCTTTATAATTGAGTACTGAGCAATATACTATTCCTCCATATAGGAGGCATAGTATCATTGATACAATTGTGTAAATATTTTTTTTACAGTTGTAATTGGCCAACATTTTTATGATCAAAAGGAACGAGAATAATTCCGTCCCGAAAGCTGTTCTGGATGAATGAAAGCCGGAGAGAAATACAATCCCCATCGAAAAGAAAATACCTCCGCATATCAATAAATTATCTTTAAGGAAATAGAGGATTTTTTGTTTACCTTCTTTATAAGCCATCCAAATCAATCCGGCAATGGCAATGTATATCAGTTTTAATTTACTGAGTAATACGAATCCGGAAAGGATTTTGTTTACAATCCCTAAAAGGGTAAGACCACTTCCAGATGCTCTACCAAATGTCGCAGGTGAGAAAGCACATAAAAATGCACCGATAATAAATCCAATGGCAAAAGGAAATGCTGCACTCTTTGTTATTTCCCTATTCTGGTAACAATAAACAATCAGGCTTAATGCTAACGGAAATACAGTCCCTTCGTGCGTCCATCCTAAAGGTATACTTCCAAGTACAAGCAGATATGAACTTGATGTGATTTCCTTCTTTTGAAGATTCTTGAATATATATAGATAGATAATAGTAAATAATCCGGTCCATAAATAACCAATGCTGCCTGTCATCCATAAACATGTGTCATTAAATGCAGGAAAACATAGTAAAACAAGGAGGGTGGTGAGCAGAATTAATGGTTTGTTTAGTCTATTTATTGTGTATTTTACGCTTAAGGCAATAAAACTGGTAAATATGATGGCATTTACAAAATTAAATAGATTTTTCCCTATGATCCCGGTGAAAAGTTGTACAAAAGAATGTATAATAACTCGACCATTGAACGTGAAATAATGGTCTAATTGAGATACATATATATCTTTTAAAGTTAAAATAGGATGATCTTTATCTGCTATTCCATTTATGAAAGTATATTTATATAGATAATCATCCAAATATTCAGGAGTTAAAATATTAAGAATAAGAAATGCAATTCCTACTATTAATAATATATAATAACAAGATTTATTCTCCTTTATATTCTTTAACCACATAAACCGGTCTGTTTTTTGTTTCATGAAAAATACGTCCAAGGTATTCGCCGATAATCCCTAAAGACAATAATTGTACACCACCCAAGAATAGAATAACCACCATCAATGTTGGAAAACCTTGGACATCTTCTCCCCAAATGATGGTTTTGGTAATAATCACACACATGTAGATAAAGGCAATGATGGATACAATTATTCCCATCATGGTAGAGAGGCGGAGCGGAGCAATGGTGAAGGAGGTAATGCCTTCAATTGCTAAGTTGAAAAGGCTGAGGTAATTCCAGGAAGTTTCTCCAGCCACTCGGTCTCCTTGCTCGAATTCGATTTCTTTCTTGTTAAAACCAATCCAACAGAACATGCCTTTGGTGTAGCGTTCGCTCTCACGGAGTTGTTTCAAGGTGTCGATGCATTTCCGATCCAATAAACGGAAATCACCTACATTTTGTAATATTTCTACTCGGGTTGTTTTTTGTAGTAGTTTGTAGTATAATAATGACAGATTCTTACGGAGCCAACTTTCTTTACCCCTTGTGGTTCGTTTGGCATAAACATCGTCGTAACCGGCTTCCCAATGTTGTAGCATTTCGGGAATCAAGTGGGGCGGGTGTTGCAAGTCAGCATCCATAATCACCATGCAGTCTCCAGTAGCGTAATCGAAACCAGCTAGCATCGCTGCTTCTTTGCCGAAATTACGGGATAAGTCCACATAAGCGATGCGATTATCCTTTTGACTCAATTGTTTGATCAATTGGATAGTATTGTCCTTGCTACCATCGTTTACAAAGAGTATTTCCCAATCGTACTCCGCATGGTTGTTTGTCAGGGCAGCCAGTTGCTCGTAGAGTAGGGGAAGGGATTGTTCTTCGTTGTAGCAGGGAATGAGAATGGTTACTTTTTTCATGCGTGCTTAAATACGAATCTGACTAATAGAAAATTGATGGGGATGGCAATGGCGAACACGAATAGGGGTGCCAGACCTTTGTTGATTCCCATGTATATGAATAGGTTCAGTAAACCAAGTTGTATCAAGTAGTTGCATAAATGGGAGAGTCCAAATCCGATTCCTTTTTTGACGGTTGCTTTTTTCTTGAAGGTGAAATGAGCGGTCAGAAAGAAATTGCAGATGAAACTGATCCCGTATCCGAGGGTATAGGCGATGTTGTGGTGGATGTAGCTTTGTAGTACCCCATAGATTCCATAATGGATAGCTGTTGCCAGGATACCGACTATCCCAAATCGGATAATTTCGTCAAACGTTTGTTTTTCCATTTAGTAGTGGAGGGTCGCTAATTGCATTTTATGGTCACTCCAAGGATTCTTAATCAGTTGGTAGTGCTGTACCTGCCAATGCTTGGAGCATAAGATATAGTCGATGCGGAGCCAACGGCCCATGGGCTGGAAACTGCCGGTCCATTCTTCGCCTGCGGTGGTAAAGGCATCTTGCATGCCGTGTGCCAAGGTGCGGTAGGTGTAGGAACAAGGGGTGTCGTTGAAATCGCCACATACTAGGGTGGGGTTCCCGGCACTTCTTATTGCAGTTTTCAGAGAGTCGGCTTGTGTGTTGCGTCTTTGGGCGTTCTCAATGAAACGGGTAAAGACGTGGTCGGTGGTTTGTAAGTGGGTGTTGAACAGGCGGAAGGTATCATCGGGGATGCTTACATCTATTGCCATGCTCTTGTTGTAGGTATTCGGATAGTAGGTTTCTACCTGTTTGTCCAACGGATATTTGCTCAATATCGCCAAGTTCAGCACTTCATCTTCCCGTTCTTCGTTACGAATGGTGTAGCTGTATTCCGGGAAAGCGGCTTGGATGGCCTCCCAACTGATAAGGTTTTCATGCGGTCGTTCCTGCAGACAGATGATGTCGGGCTGGAGGTTCCGGATGAAAATGGCTGCCTTCTGCAGGGTGTCCGGATGGATGTGGAAATTGGTCACGTTCCAGGACAGAACCCGAAGGGAACGGTTGGAAGTGGTGCCGGCATCGTTCGGACGGATCCAATGGTTTCCCAAGATACAGATACAGCCGATGAGAATGAGCCCCATCAACCAGCGCCAACGGCTCTTGGTGCAAAGTAGAAGGACTATCTCTACCACAGCGAGCAACATCACAAAGGGGGCTGCACAAAGGGTCAGGAAAATGAAATATCCTGCAAAGGTTGCCGGGAAATGGGGAAGGCCGATGAGGACGAGCCCCAAAAGGGCCAATAGGCTGAACAGGATGTTCTTGAGTGGATGCATATTTTAAATGGTTGAGTTGTTCTCTAGGAGAACACCGAGGGCATCGATTTGTTCCCGTTTCAGCTTGAGGTTTTCCAACATGGGCGCATAGCGATGCAGGTGGTGAAGGTCACTGCCTACATAGTCATACCAGCCTTTCTTCAAGAGGTCTTCGCTCACGGCTTGCGGTCTCTTGCCGTAGTATCCGCTGAGGGACATTAGGTTGAGCTGGAAATGATAGCCTTTTTCCCTTAGTTCCCGGTAATCTTCGGCTTCCATGTACATGTATCGCTCCGGATGGGCGATGATGGGTCGATAGCCTGCTTGGTAGGTGTCCAGCAGCAGGTCGTCCATGCCGACGGGGCCGTACATGTAGGAGGTTTCCACTAACAAATGGTTCTTGCCGATGGGGAGAACCTGATCCGGCAGGCGTTGACCGAAGCTGGCATCGAGCATGTATTCGGAGGCCAGTGCCAGTTCAATGCTTCCTGAGTAGGCTTGCTTCAGCTGTTGGAATATCTCCTGCAACTGGGGATTGTGGTTCTGGAAGTCCTCCATCACGTGGGGGGTACACCAGACTTTCTGAAATCCCAAGGCTTCCATCCATCCCAGGAGTTCCAGACTGGTGGAGATATCCGGCGATCCATCGTCCACGCCCGGAAGGACGTGGGAGTGGATGTCGGTCATGCCATGCAGGATGCCGGAAGCTACCAGCGAATGTTTCTTTTGGAAAAAGCTAAACATCACGATTTCTTGAACATGGAGGTCCAACCTTTCTTTCCTTCTTTC
Organism: Bacteroides sp.; assembly: GCA_015060705.1. Taxonomy (GTDB): domain Bacteria; phylum Bacteroidota; class Bacteroidia; order Bacteroidales; family Bacteroidaceae; genus Phocaeicola. The sequence goes on from SUXY01000005.1 coordinate 41,347, forward strand.
TCATAACCGTAACCATATCCATATCCGTAGCCATAACCACCATAGCCTACCTTGTTGGATACGGAGCCGTTCAGGATGAGAGACATGTTGTTCAACTGCTTGCTGCGGTAGATCTTTTCGAGTTCCGGCAACATGCGGCGGTCGAGCTTGCCTACACGCACCACGAAGATGGTGAGGTCTGCCACACGGTTGGTGATGGCGGCATCGGCGATGATGCCCACCGGCACGTTATCGATAAAGATATAGTCGTAGCGGGTGCGGAGTTCGGCTATCAGTTCTTCCAGACGTTCGCTCAACAGGAGTTCCGACGGGTTCGGTGCGGTTGGACCGGCAGCAATGAAGTCCAGGTTTTCGCATACACCGTCTTTCTGAATGATTTCGTTGATGTCTGCCTGACCGGACAGGTAAGAGGTCATCCCCTTGGTGTTGTCCCGCTTGGTCTTGCTACTCAAGGTACCCTTGCGGATGTCGAGGTCGATCAAAATGACTTTCTTTTGGGTTTGAGCGAAGCTGGCTGCCAAGTTGGTCGATACGTAGGTCTTACCGGCTCCCGGACCGAACGAACTGAAGGTTACGACTTGCAGGTTCTTGGATTTTACCCGCATGAAGTCCATGTTGGTACGGACGATACGGAAGGCTTCGGATACGATGTCACGGCCTTGGACACGGACCACGATATCCTGTTTCTTGCCGTCCACCTTTTGGGTCTTCTTGTTGGTATCCTTTGGAATTTCTCCCAAGAACGGTACGCTGGTGGCATCTTCGATGTCCTTGCGGTTGCGGATGCGGGTATCGAAGAAGAGCAATGCGAGGAGGATGACCAATGGCAGGGCGGCTCCCTTCATGACACCGCCCATGATGATGGCACGACCGTTCGGCGATACCGGGGTGTCACTACCACCTGCCGGGTCGAGCACGCGGGCATCGGTTTCGGTAGTGGCTTGTGCCAAAGCATTTTCTTCACGCTTGTTCAACAAGTACAGATAAAGTTCTTCCTTGATGCGGTGCTGGCGGTCGATGTTGAGCATCTGGCGCTGTTGCTTCGGGATGTTCGATACACGGTAGGCAGCTTGTCCGCGCATGGCTTCGGCTTCGTTCAATTTGGTATCGAGACTCACGATGGTATTGTCTACCGCACGGATGATGTTCTGACGCATGGCATTGAGGCTCTTGTTGAGTTCCTGTACCACCGGGTTCTTGTCGCTACTGCCTTCGATGAGTTTGTCGCGTTTCAACTTGTTGAGGTTGTAGGCGGCAATCTGGCTCTCGATGTTCATGTCGATACCGGTATTGGAAGGAATGAGTTCGGTAGCCTTGGTCGGGTCGGTCAAGTAATCCTTGATGAAACCGGACATGCGCTTCTGCATTTCCAGTTCCTTGGCCTGGCTGGTGAACTGCTGCTTCTGCGACATGGACATGCTGGCTGCCGAACCCACATCGATCATGTCGTTTTCCAACTTGAAGGTCTCAATCTGGGTTTCCACATCGTCCAGTTCCTTGGTAATCTTCACCAAGCGTTCGTTGATGAAGTTCTCGGTATTGATGGCAATCTGGTTCTTGTCCTTGATGGTTTCTTCGTTGTAGATGGTGATGAGGGTATTCAGCACATCTTCCGCACGCACGGTGGAGAAATCACGCAAGGCGGTATACAGCACGGCAGCATCGTTGTCGGTCTGTGTCACGCTGAGATTGCCCAGGAAGTGGCTGGCAGCGGCATCCAGGCTATTCTTGCGGATGCTGATGGGCTTTCCGTACCATTCGTCGGTGTGGTAAAGGGTAGAGGTAACGACCAATTGACCGGCCGGTGTCTGGATGGTATCACCCAAGTTGGTCTTCAAGGTCTGCCCGGTTCCCTTTTCAAAATCCGAGAGGTGTACCACTGTCTGGTTGATCGGGGTGATGGTCAGACGGGTCGGTAGGCGGTTGTCGTCCACAAAGCTTACCTGAATCGGGGCCTGGGTATAGAGTTCCTTTTCGCGGAGACCGTCCATGACCACGTAGTCGATGTTGGCATTCAAGCGAGTCACCACATCGCGCATGAGCTTGTACGACTTGAGCTGCAGGATTTCGTTGGATACGTTGGTGTAGGAAGTGGTCTGGAAACGGTCGAGACCGTTGCTGCGCATTTGGCGGCTGGCTCCCTTGATCATGACCGTAGCCGAACGGGAATAGTAATACGGGGTCTTGGCGTATTGGTACCACGCATAGCCACCGAACAAGGCAATCGACAACACGAACCAGTACCACTTGGAAAGGAGGTACATCAGGATGTCGATGGGGTTGATATTGAACATGCTCCCTACATTGGAAAATTTGTCGGGAGACATGTCGTTCTGTTCACTCATTTTAATCATGCGAGAAAACGTTTTTATTTAGTGTAAATCAAAATCAAAGAAGTGATGGTGGTCACGAATGAAAGGAACATGGACCAGCGGCTGAAGTTACGTTGGTCGCGCTCGTCGGCTTTCTGACGGTGTGGTTCCACGTAGATGATGTCGTTCTGCTGCAAGTAGTAGCAAGGAGAGGTGAACAGGTCCTTGGAACGGATGTCGTGGAAGAGGATACGGCGCTTGTTTCCGTATTCACGGATGACACCGATACGGTCCAAGCGAGCGGTCGGGCGCAAGTCGCCTGCCATGGCAATGGCTTCGAGCAAGGTGATGCGGTCGCCGGTGATTTCGTAGGTACCTACACCGTTTACTTCACCCAAGACAGAAAACTTGAAGTTCAGGAAGTCGATCATGACGGTCGGGTCCTTGATGTATTCTCCTTCGATGAGACGTTCCTTGATCAAGTCGGTGAGCTGGCGGCGGGTGAGACCTTCGACATGGATCTTACCCAAGATCGGGAAATCGATTTCACCGTTTACGTCTACCAAATAACCGCGTGGGTTCTTGCCGTCGGTTGGAGCGGAAGCACCGGTACTGGTGATGCTACCGTCGATACCGATGGAGAAGTTACCGTTACTGCCCGGGATATTGAACGGCAAGGCCAGTTCCGGGTTCTTGCTGTTGACGATGATACTCAACTTGTCGTCGCGATGGATTACGGCTTCGTATTTCTGAATCACCGGATACTCTTGCAGTTCGTTCATGTCCTGCAAATAGATGAAGTCCTTGCGGGAGGCGCAAGAACTGAGGATGACGAGTGCTGTCAAGCACAGGAATTTAATTGCTTTTTTCATATTTCTATGGTTTTATTTCAAAGTGAATGAATTTCGTTGTAACAAAGTCGGGCGGCTTCTTCATCGGGCAGACATTCCAGGAAGCCTACGGGTACCTGATTGGCCAATTGCTCGATGGTCTTGCCCAATGCATTGTAATACTCCGTGTTCCACTTCAAGGAAGAACTGCTGGAGAGCAATACCATGTAGGCTTGGATGCCTTTCAGGAACGAAAAGGCATTGTGCGGCGCTTGCTTCAGCAAGACGAAAGCTCCTAAAGTCGCTTCCAGGTTCTTGTAGCAAGGGGTCTTTCCGCTCCAAGGGGTTCCAAAGACCTTGATGCTGCTATCGGGAAGGATACGGACAGCCGGATTGTCATCGTTCAGCAGTTCGGTTCCTTCGATGTGTTGCAACCACAAGCGGCTGTGGGTACTCTTTCCTGTACCGCTGGTCCCCAGAAAGGCATAGCCTTTACCGTCCTTCATCGTGACTGATGCATGGATGAGGGTGGTCTGATGCGCCACGGCCGACTGGGCAAAGCCCATCATGGTGAAGGAATTGACTACTTCGGTGGCACAAGGATCTTCCCAACGGATACCGGCTTGTAGCTGGCTGAAATGGTTGTCGGCTACCAAGCGGTGCCACGGATGTCCTTCGATGTATTGGAGGTCCACACAGAAGCCATCGGTGGCGCGGCTCAGCTTCCATCGGCCCAAGTCGTTGCGGTCTTCCGCCAGTTCCTGGGTGATTTCTACCGTCTCGAGTACTTCCGGCTGGACGGTACACAAAGTGAACAGCCGTTTTTCCGGTGCCATGGGGGCCGGAATGCGGAACGGCACGTACGACGGAAGTATTTGGTTCATCTGTTCCGGGAAGGGGGTGTAAACTCCAAAGGTGAGTCCGGCTACCCGATACCAGGCGATGTTATTTTTGTTCATGAGTCAACATTTCTTTGATTCGGAAGCCAATGAGACCGGTCAGCCAGTGCCAGGTTTCGTGCGGGGCATAGACAGCCGAGAGGTGTAGCTTATTGGACACAATCTTCCAAGTGTGCCATTTGCTTTTCCATTTGCCTTCCGGACGGTTACCGAAGCGTTCGTCACCGTGTCCGAAATTACCGCTTTCCCAAACCTCGTCCATCAGCTTGTCGGGATTGACGGTGGTGGGGAAGGGGAGGTATTCCTTCGGCATTCCGATGTATTTGACTAATAGGGCATACAAGAGTTGATTCCAACGGAAGATGTGCCATCGGCGACTGAGTTGTTCCAGTTCCTGCTTATCGGTCTTTTCCGAGAGTCCCACCAAGGCCATGGCGGCATCGCACAATTGGCGAAGACCGATGCCTTCGTTCACCAGGTGCTTCAGGATGTGGGTGGACAGCAACAAGTGATTGGCTACGGGATCGGGTACTCGGCCTCCTTGCTGGAAGCGTTCTGCTTCCCACTGCTGCAATTCCTTTTTCTGATAATGCAGGTCGATGAGGTGGGCGTGGTGTTCAATCAGGACTCCGTTGAGCAGGTAATTGGATTCTCCATCCCGTCCCCGTTCCACTTTGGCTCCCAGGGCCTCTATGCGTTGGTTGGCTTTTTCGGTCTGTTCTTCGTTGCCGAAGTAGAGATCGATGTCGCCACACAAGCGATGCAGGGGCTTGCGATAGAACGCTGCGATGCCCTGTCCTTTCAGTACCTGATAGGGGATGGCCGGTTCTTGACCGAAGAGTTGCGGCAATACACTGAGCAAAGCATTCTGCTGGCGGTTCATGCGCTCCAACTGGTCGATGGCTATCGTCCATTGGACAAGCAAGGAACGCGGCGGTTGCTGTTCTTTCGGAAGGAGACCGATGCCGTCGTAGACAATGCCTTGTACGGTCTGCTTGACGGACATTTCATAGATTTGTGTCCATTCTTCCGGGGTAAGGGGGAAACCGGTTTGTTCTACCTCTTTTCTACCCCAAAGTCCTTGTCGGAGCAAGACCAGAAAGGCTTGTTTCAGTCGTTGGGTAAAGCTCATTCTATTGCCAGACCAGCTGCTATCCATTGTTGACAAAGTTCGGTGAGGTCGGCTGTTGCGGTTTCCTCATCGACTTCGTATTCTTCTCGTAATACGGCTACCAGATCGGCAACGGAAAATTCCTTGCCTTCCATTTGTTGCCAGAGCCATGCGGCGGTTTCGTTCAAGGAATAGACTTGTGTCATGTCGACAGTATCCGAGAACGGATTTACAATCATGTATTCGCCTCCTACTTCGCGGAGGACCAGGTCATTATTTAATTTCATTTGTTTTATATTTCTAATCATTATGTCATCCAGAGCGTAGCGAAGGTTCTCTTTACTTTCCAGGCGAGCGTGAGTACTTTGCGTCGCCAGGGGTGCGCCGCCATCCACAGACGGCCTACGATACGCATGCCTAGGCTGTCGGTCCGGAGGGTTTGCTTGCCCCGATAGTAATGCGAAACGACCGCAATGACCCGTTCGGGGGAGGTATGTTCAAATTGGTTGATGTTGCCATCACCGAGCAAAGTGATGCGGTTTCCATCGATGCGATGGATGCGGTGCAACACGATTCCCAGTTCATCGGTTTGTGCTACCACGGGTGTCCCCTTGCGGATTTTCTCTGGGGTAGGAGGGATGAGCAGGGCTTCGTCGTTGTTGCGGATAAACGGCAGCATGCTATTGCCCCGTACCCGGATCTTGACCTTCTTTCCTTGGCGGATTTGTGCTTGCACTTCCGCAAAGAAGAGCTCGTTGGGGATGTAGACGGAATTCGAGAGCATATCGGTTTACCAATTGAGACCGGTGGGTTTTACCATGCCGGCTTGTAAGAGCTGCATCAGGAAGGCCGAAGCATCCTGTGCGGCTGTTGGTCGGTCGACTTCGTATTCTTCGAGGATCAGTTCCACCAAGTGGTTGAAATCCCGGGCTTCTTCGATGTGATCCCAGATAAATTCCCCTGATTCGGTCAGGGTTATCATCCCGTTAAAGTCTTCGGCAGTCTGTCCTGCCGGCACCAGCACGATTTCGCCGGCGATGTTCCGTTTGATATATTCTTTAATGCGTTTCATGGATGAAAGCTTCTTTCTTGGTGCGAGACATTTCGCACAAATAGTTCAGGTTGCCGCAGGCTTTCTTTTCGTGGCAGGCGGCGGCATAGCATACGTCGCAAATCATCCGCAGGGAGCATCCGTTGCATTCTTCGTGCTTGGGAAGGGCTTCCGCTGCGGCTTTGATTTGATCCCAGGCTTGGGCAATGGTGGTTCCTTTCAGGACGACTGCCGGTTCTTCCATTACGCAGCAGGGCGTCATCCGTCCGCGCCAATCGAACCAGCAGGAGCTTTTGCCTGCCCGGCAATCCAAGCCTAGCCCCACAGTGCTTGGAAAATCTTGTTGTAGGGCTTGTGCCATGGTTTGGGCATATAAAGGAAAGTCCTTGCCTTTCTTGTAGCGGAGGTATTCCATTTCCGCCAGTCCCGCTTGGGTGGCATCCAGACGCTGGGTGGTGATGTCACGCTTCGGTTGGCAAGTGCTTCGGGTGCAGGAGAACATATAACTGTTCACTTCTGCCGGGATATCCAGTTCGCGTGCGATATCCAACAATTGTGGATATTCGTGGATGTTTTCCTTGACGATGCTCAGGTTCATCTTGGTATCGATGCCGTGTGCTTTCAGGAGATGTAATCCCCTCATACACTGGTCGAAACCGTGCGGTGAACGGCAAAGTTGTTGGTAGGTTCCGTTGCTGGCTCCGTAGAGGGTGACATTGACCCGTCTCGGTTTCAGGCGTTGGAACATGCGAGCGATTTCCTCGTCGATGAGGGTCCCGTTGGTGTTGATGGTCAGGATGAAGCCCATTTCGCGCAAGGCGATGTACAGTTCCTTGAAATGCGGGTAAAGCATGGGTTCGCCACCCGTGAGCAGGATGAAAAGGGTACCCATTTCCTTCAATTGGCGGGCGGTATCCAACCAATCTTCCAAGGTTCTGACTCCTCCCATGGCTTGTACGGCGCTGTGTTCCATGCGGATAAAGCACATGTCGCAGTGCAGGTTGCAGGTGGGTGTCAACTCGAAATTAGCGGTGATGGGGATGCGGGCCTCGTTGGCTTTCCCTACCAACCGCTTTTCGAGGGGATTGGCATCATTCAGCTGATCCATTGTTTTTCTTTTAAGTAGTTGTATAATGTTTTTGGGGCTTCCGGCGTCAGGTTGCAGAGGTAGTTGACCATCTTTACCTTGCCAAGCATTTGTTGCAGTGCGTCCAAAATGTGTCCGACTTGCTGCTTGTTCCACCAGTTGATGGTGATTTGGGAGGACAATTGCTTGAAGAGCTGCATGGGGCGTACATTCACCACCTCGTTGTGTGGTGCCTGTCCCATGAAAACGATGGCTTTCAGCGGGTAAGTCTCTGTGAGACAGATATTACTGGAACCGCATACCGGCCAGGCACTGGCTACGTATTCTCCCTCCTCGTTCTGATATATCAGGCATCGGTCACCGTTGACCACGTGGGTGTCTTCGATGTGTTGGCGCCACAAGTTGGCATGCGTGGACTTTCCGATACCGCTCGGTCCACTGAACAAGACGGCTTGTCCGTGGTAATGTAGGAAGCAACTGTGCAAGATATGTGCCCCCTTTTCAGCAAAATGTCTTTCCAGTGCCAGGCAAGAGACGAAGATGGTATCGATGACCAGTTCTTGCTTCATGGCTTCCAGAAAGTACACTTCTATTTCTTTTTCGTTTGTTTCTTTGGTTATGGCATAGGCGGCTTCCATGGTGCCTACCGCCAGCTTTCGAGCTTCCAGCTCACCGCTCCGAAAGACCTGTATATCAGGCCGTTCGAAGATGGGTTCCCATCCTTCCTCCAAGTAGGGGAGTTCCTTGACGATACGGAACGTATAGTGTATGTCGGCTTCCCTCTCCTCCGTGATGAATTTCCGGGTATTGACCGGTATCTCCGTTGCTGTCAGTCCGTGGATGGATAGGGTGATGGGGCCTATGGTGAAGTGCATGGGGTGATTTAAGTATTATATTGGAGTAATATATTTCTTGACACTATATGTCATTCAGAACGGAACGAAGTGCAGTGAAGAATCTCATTAGCTCCTACGTGGAGGTATTAGTGCATGTTATCGAGATTATTCAGACAAACTCCTCAGCAATTCGTCTTCGCTTTGAATGACAATTTGTGTCAATAGATATACATTTTTTTATTTTAAATGTGTGTAAAATTTTTATATTTATTATTGTTACACAGACATTGTTAACAAATCCTGTTTGTTTATTGTTAAGACATATTGGGTTTACTGTCTAATTTGTTAACAATAGTTCCACTATGATGCATATAATGATCGCCTACATAAGTTCTCCAATTTATTGTGGCTCTTTGTTTGATTAATGTGGTAACATTATATGAACCTGTTGATGTTGTTATTTCTTCTAATTCTGCTGTATACCCAGGGAAATGCCAATCATCGTTCTCGTCATTTGGTTTTTCGTAAATGTTTATAATATTACCGTTTTCGTCAACTCTAATAACTTGATTTTCAGGGTTACCACAACCTCCAGAACTATGATAGTCACCATTGACATATCCTCTATAATCGCATTCTAGTTGGTAACATACTGCTATATATTCTTGTGGTACAAACTCTTCACTATTTAATAGAGGTTTTACATAATTTCTTTTTTCCATATTTCTCAATTATTTAAATATTTCACAATTCTTTGATGAAAGGGAGAGTATGTATAGTTACATACTTCCCTATTTTGTTTTGTGAATATTTGAAATAATTGATATGGGGTTTGCAATATTTAGTTTAGGACATTTGTTTTGGAACTGCGATATGTTCTGTTCCTGGATTTGTCATACAATGTGTATTGTTATTATTTTCACCACGCCATACATATACAGGTATATTTTCTTTTTCATCAGTATATGCATCATCCATATATCCTTTTAGAAATACATTTTCAACTGGAGTACCTTCTGGGACTGTTACTGTATGAGTATCTCCACATGGACCATAATGACCATTGTTAATTTTTTGTCCATCAACGTAAACATCCCAAACATATTTGGTATATCCTGAAATAATTCCTCCCCAGTGAGTTACACCTTCACCTGCATTACAAATGAATGAATATTTAGTATATCCTGGTTCTTCTGCACATGCTGCTACATATGTTTGTGGAACAAACTCTTCACTAATTAAAGCAGGTTTTACATAATTCTTTCTCATTATTTCTCAATCTTTTGGTTTCATAGCTCCTTGGGGGAGGAATGTAAATCCAAAGATGTTGAAGCGAAATTGGACTAAGTTCTGTACGAACTATGTCTTAAAAGTATTTGAAATAATTGATATTTTGCAAGATTAGGCTTTAGAAATACCATTTCATTGCATTTTAACATCAATTTTTACTCTTATTTCTCGCTCAAGCATCGTTGGTAACCATAGTTCGTACAGAACTATGGTTTTTATCTACATTGTTTCCTTGTGTTCTATGAATTAAAAGATTTGAAATAATTGATTTATTCTTTAAAAGTGATTAATGTCTTCCACTATGAGTACTACATGTTTCTCCTGTACCAGTTACATCAAAGTAATACTTTGTTATGTTACCTTCACTATCTCTTTCTGGAGTTCCTTGTGTTACTGTATATGAATAATTTTTATCAATAGTAAAAGTCTGTGATCCAATAATAAGATTATTTGCTTGTTTGTCTGCACATAAAAGTAATGATGAATTTGTATCTAGATAATTCCATAACATTTCATCAGTTACAGTATGTTGACCGTTAAGAACCAAATAATAATAATCGTCAATTTGATCTAAACCTACATTATCAACAGAATCTTGACCTTTTGAATTAATCATAAATGAGGTACAATGTATTTTGTTACTTTCTATGATAGGCTTTACATAACTTTTCTTTTCCATCATTTTCTCAATATTTCATCTCTCATGCTCTATTGAGAACTATCCAAACAAATCGTATATATTTTGTCTTCTTAGTTCCAAGGGAACTTAGCCAAACAAGCGTTATAAACTTTTGTGATTCAATGGAATAAGAAAATATTTTTAACAGGATTAACTTAATGGTTAAATTATAAAGTCTTAAAAATCAATTATTTCAATATCTGTATAATTCAATAGTTCCCTTGGAACTATGAGATTTGTTAAACTTATTTTCTCAATTCTTTTATCTGATTGACTATGTATTGCACATCCTCATCACTGACCATGGGGCCGGACGGGATACACAATCCACACTCAAAAACTTCTTCGGAGACGCCGTTGGTATAGCTAGGAGCCTGTGCGAAGACCGGTTGCAAGTGCATCGGTTTCCACAACGGGCGGCTTTCTATATCCGCAGCGAAGAGCTTGGCGGCGAGTTCATCGCGGGTATAACCTACGATAGCAGGATCTACCAAGATGCAGGTGAGCCAGAAGTTAGAGGCGATGTTGGTATTGGAAACGGGTTCCATGACCGTGATGCCCGGCACTTCCTGCAATAAATCTGCATAGAGGCGATGAATGGCGCGTCGCCGTTCGATGTGAGCATCCACTACTTGCATCTGTCCACGGCCGATTCCCGCAGAGACATTGCTCAAGCGGTAATTGAAGCCGATGTGCTCGTGCTGATAGTAGGGGAAAGGTTCACGGGCTTGGGTGGCAAAGAACTTCACGCGGTCTGCTTCTTCCTTGGAGTGACAAATCAAGGCACCCCCACCGCTGGTGGTGATCATCTTGTTGCCATTGAAAGACAGGATGCCGTATTTTCCCATCGTACCACAATATTGTCCGTCGTACAGACTACCCATCGCTTCGGCAGCATCTTCGACTACGGGGATTCCGTAGCGGTCGGCTACACGGAGGATGTCGTTCATGCGGGCAGGTACACCATAGAGATGTACAGGAAGGATGGCTTTCGGCAAACGGCCGGTCTTTTCCAGTCGGTCGCAGATGGTTTGTTCCAGCAACTCCGGATCCATGTTCCAGGTTCCCAGCTCACTGTCGACAAAAACAGGGGTGGCACCTTGGTAACAAATGGGGTTGGCTGTGGCTGCGAACGTAAAGCTCTGACAAATCACTTCATCACCCGGTGCGATGCCCAGCATGACCAGCGCCAAATGAATGGCGGACGTGCCGGAAGCCAGTGCCACTACATGCACTTCGTTGCGGGAGTGTTGCGAAAGCCAGACTTCGAGATCGCGTTCAAAGCCATCCACATTCGGTCCCAAGGGTACTACCCAATTGGTATCGAAAGCCTCACGGACGAAGCCTTGTTCGGCTCCGCCCATGTGTGCCAATGATAACCAAATTCTGCTCATCTATTTATTTCTCAATTATTTGTTGCGAGGTTCTGTCAAGAAGATAACCACACGGTTCCATTCGTTCTTCATTTCGAACGGCTGTACGGTGTCACCCTTGTAGTCGATGCGCAAGCGAGAAGGATCGACATGGAACTTCTTCACCAAAGCATCGCGTACGGATTCTGCACGACGCTTTGAAAGCTTCATGTTGTATTCCGGATAAGCGGTCTTCACGTCGGCATAACCGGTGATGACGATGTTGACATCCGGATGTTCTTCGATGTACTTCGCTACTTCGGCTACGTTCTTCATCTGGAGCTCGGTGATGCTTGAGCGGTCGATGATGAACGATACGGTTGTATTCAAGAGTTCGCTGCGGAACACTTCACGTTCTACCTTCACTACCTTTTCCGGCTTGCGTACTACACCGCGTTCTGCGTTGATGCGGGCATTGAGGTCGTCCAACAAATCGTTGTCGGTCAATGTAGCATAACGGAAACGACGGTCGCCGTACTGATCCTTGAAGTGGTAAGTCAAACCCAACATGGCTGCTACGTAAGTATCGTACTTACGGTCGTAACGAGTACCGTTGTAAGCATCGTCGGCACCATGAGCGGTCAATTCCAAGTTCAAGTCGAGGGCGTTGCTCAACATGTAGCTGAGTCCCAAACCACCACGAAGAGAGAAGTAAGTACCTTTGTCGGTGTATACTTGATAACCACCGGCACTCATCTTACCCCATGCTTCTACCTTGTCATCGAAACCACCGGTAGCGTTGAAACCGAAACCGAGGATACCGTAAACATTGAAGCGAGTGCTTTCCTTGTACTGACCAAAGATGTTGTTCAAGTTGAACAAACCATCGAAATAACCGGCAAAGTTATGGAAGCCATAGTTCTTGTCTTCAATCAATGCTTCGCTGTTGGCACGGCTCTGTTGCTTCATGTAGCTGAAATACAAGCGAGCACCTACAGCCGGGCTGAAGTATTTACCTACAGAAACGGCAAAACCAGGCTTTGTCATATCCATGAAGTCACCGAAACGGGCATTTTCAGAAAGAGAGTGGTTCATACCGCCATGAATACCGATGAACCAGTTGTCTGAACCCTTATAGTGACGCAATGAACGGAGTGTATCCGCCTCTACCCCTAATGCACGGCTCTGTGACCAGATAGGAAGGGCACAAAGAGCCAGGATAAAGATCGTTGCTAATTTTTTCATTCGTATCTTACGTTTTAAAGGTTATTATTCGTTGATATACATGATGACACAAGTCTTTTCCGGATCGAGTGACTTCACCAAAGCGGTGTTCTTTTCGATAAAGATATGACCTGCAGGTACATTCAATTTGTTTACCAACATTTCACGAATAGAGTGTGCACGAGCCAAGAAGAGGTCTACGTCGAAATCCTTCGCATCTTCGTTGATGGTGATGTAAAGTTCGCCATCCTTGATCTGACTCAATGCCTGTGCAGCGGTGTACACGTTAACTTCCTGCAACTTGTTGATAGCAGAAGAACCGTTTTCGAATGAAATCAAGGTGCGGATGTGGTTAGTCTTCACCATTTCCTTCTGGATGATGATTTCCGGTTCCAATGGCTTGGCATTTTCAGCCTTCAAGCGGTTGATTTCGTCGTTGAGGGCAGTGTACTTGCTCATGTCGCGAGTAGCGTAAGTGAACTGACGGGTACCGTCGTGGTTCTTGAGGCGGTAAGTGAAACCTGCCAAGATGTTCACGTGACCATCGTAGTTGTTCTTTTCTACCTGACCGTCGTAAGAGTCGTCCAACCAGTTGTTGACAGCTTCGAGGTTGAAGTCCCACTTTTCGCTGATGCGCCATTTAGCCATCAAACCCGCACGCAATGCCACCAAGTTTTCGCCTCTTGTCTGGTAGATTCTGTCTTCACCCTTGTTCCAGCTCTTCTTGTCGAAACCGAAGGTGTGTTCCATACCGGCACCAATCAAGAAGATGAAATCGAACTTGCGGTTTTCGTTGTAACGGCTAAAGATGTTGCTCAAGTTGAACAAAGCATCCAAATAGCCGGCAGCTGTATGCCAAGTATACGATTTTTCGTCCGGAGTGATACCCTTGTTGTTACCATAAGCAGCCTGGATGCGGAAACCGCCTGCAGGGTGCAACCATTTACCGAAGGAAAGCGCTGCTGCCGGACGGAACTGACCGAAGAAACCGGCATCTGAGGTGTTGTTACCCCAAGAGTAGAAGCTTCCCACATGCATGCCGAAGAACCAGTTGTCACCGAACTTCGACTTGTTCAGCATTCTTGCATTGTTGGCTGTAGAGTCTACCCAGTACACTGTTTCAGTTGTAACTTCTGTTACAGGTTCTTGGGCAAATACTGCAGTACATGTAAGGAATGCCATCACAAACATAAGATAGACTTTTCTCATGTGTTTTACAGATTTTAAAAGTGAAAAATTTATTTAATTATTAATTGTTTTCTTTTCAATCAATGGTACGTCTTTCTTCTCGGCGTCCAAAGATTCATAAATGGAGCTCTGACTGACAAATTCCGGATCGATGAGTTTCATGTAGCGGACAGTCTCCAATTTATTATAGGTATAAGCAGTTGACAATAGATGGTCGACGTGTTCCCGAATCTGGTTGTATTCCAACCGGATGGTCTGTGCGCGGAAAATCTTCGGATTGTCCGTCGGCATGGTACATTCACGCTTGTAGAGCAGCTCCTCGTACAACTTTTCACCTGGACGGAGACCGGTGTACTTGATTTGGATATCGATGTCCTTGCGTAGCCCGCTCAAACTAATCATTTTCTTCGCCAAATCGACAATTCTTATCGGCTTGCCCATGTCGAATATAAAGATGTCGTTGCCCTCGCCGAGGAAAGCAGCTTCCAACACCAAGCGACAGGCTTCCGGTATAGTCATGAAGTAACGGATGATGTCCGGATGGGTCACGGTAATCGGGCCACCGGCCTCAATCTGCTTGCGGAACAGTGGAATGACCGAACCGTTGCTGCCCAAGACATTGCCGAAACGGGTGGTAACAAAAGAGGTCTTTCCTGGAATCTTGTTTTCCTTGATGGCTGTACCCAAACTCTGGATGTACATTTCAGCCAATCGCTTGGTAGCCCCCATGACGTTGCTTGGACGGACAGCCTTGTCTGTAGAGATCATGATGAACTTTTCTACATCGTAACGGATGGCGGTTTCAGCTACAATCTGGGTACCTCCGATGTTGGTATGTACCGCTTCGCAAGGATGTTCTTCCATGAGTGGCACATGCTTGTAGGCAGCTGCATGGAAGATAATGTGCGGACGGTATCTCTTGACCTGTGATTCTACCCGGTTACGATCACGCACGTCACCGATGATGGCCTGGATAGGCACGTCAGGGAAGTGGTTGCGCAATTCCATGTTGATCTCGTACATGGCTGTTTCCGAGAAGTCGAACAGGATCAGCAACTGCGGTTGGAATTGGCACAACTGGCGACAGATTTCGCTACCGATGCTACCGGCAGCTCCGGTGACCATGATGATGCGGTTGGTGAGCCCTTCCTTGAGCTTGCTCATGTTCACGACAATCTCGTCACGACCCAACAAGTCTTCAATTTGTACATTGCGCAATTGGAAACTGGTGGTATTGTCACCGGTTTCTACCATCGGTGCGATACGCATGGCAATGTCGTGTTCCAAACTATAGGCAGTCAGGTTTTCGTCACCATGCAAATCGTCTGCATTGATAAACAGAATGGTTTCTACTTTGGATTGCTTGAATGACTTTTCGAAATCCTTCTTCTCGCCCAAGTAGAAAATAGGGTAGCCCATGATGCGCAAACTGCTTTCTGCCTTGTTGCGTGTCAAGAACCCTTTTACCTCGTACTGAAGATCTTCTCCGCGGAGGTATTTGGCCAAACTGACGGCTGCTTGAGAGGTTCCATAAATGAATACTTTCTCTTTGTCCTTGCTGGTGAAATGAACAATGTGAATGTAAAAATTCACAATGAGGGTTCGCATGAACATCTGCAAGAAGAGGGCGCAAATGAAATCGGCAAAAATCAGCGTGTATATGAACCTTCCTACATAGTCGAGTGTTATGTATGCAAGAATCAGGAAGGTGATGCTCTTCAAAAACATGGCATACACCAACCGGGTCAGTTCTGCCACTGTGGTGTGGCGGATAATCCCTTGGTGGGTCTTGCAAAGTCTGGTGTACAGGAAACTGGTGACAATGGACAAAATTGTCATATTACGCATCAGGCTGGTATCGATGTCGACGCCCAATGTGTAGCTGAACAACAGATAAATAAATAAAGTGGAAGTAATAGAGATACAACTGTCCACTACCCATATAAGGTATGAACTTAGGATCTCAATTTTTCCGATTCTCAGTTTCATTGATTTTTCAGCTTTGTATAGCTTCTCTTAATAAAAAAATGTTGTAAATAGCTGTGTCTTAGTAATCGGTGTTTTCTAGGTTAAGTTTTCTACAATACCACTTCGGAATGTGGATCATGACTCCTAAACCTGCCAATACAATCACCACGTAGGAGCGGTTCTTGTAACGGACCAGTTTGCCTTTCAGTCCTTTGAACTGTCCACGGATGACGCGGACTTCTTCGCCAATGCGGGCTTCGGCCACTTCTTGATCTACATAAAGGGTGTCTCTGTAATTTGGATCGCAGATGGCTCTAAATTCAACCATCTGATTGTTAGGTATTTGATAATAATTCTTGGTGTCTGGATGCCTAATCACTGAAATGGAGACGGGACACTTGGAAAGGATGTCTTTCATCTCTTGTTCACTGATGGCAAGCTTGATAAACAGTAAATTGTGAACGGCAGAGACCAGTTTTCGCTTTCGTTCTCCGTCAAGACTCACCTCTTCCTGATATCGTTGGGGAATGAAGTGCTCAATTCCGTGAGACGATAGATACCGGGCGACACTTTCTTCTTTACAGTAGAAGGTCCGTACGGCAAACCAGATGTCTTCTTTCCGTTCTTCTTGCATAATACGATAAGATATATTCCTTCCTCCTCCATAAACGGATGTGTTTATGAAGTAGATAATATGCCTTAAGGTCATAGCTTTTATGCCAGCCTCTATTTAAAAACAGGGGTTGTTTACAGAGAATTCGCATAACATAATTACTAAGACAACGCAAAGATACCAAAAATGTTAGATATGGTGTATACAAAAAGGGTACTTTTTTGTAAAAAAAAGAACATACTTACTTTTTGATAGGTTTTGCTGGTCGTAGATTGCAAAATGAAGTATTTCGGTTGCGCACAATTTAGTTGTTTGTGCAATTTTTATGTTATTTTGTGATGGGAGGCTAAATGCTGTCTGCCTCTACATAGCCATTCATCACGGCATAGATTGTCAATCCCGGAACCGACTTGATTCCGAGCTTTTCGGTGATGTTCTTTCGGTGGCTGATGACCGTGGTGAGGCTGATGTTCAGTTTTTCTGCTATCTCCTTGTTGATGAGTCCTTTGGTAATGAGTACCAATACTTCGATTTCTCTGGCGGAGAGCTCGTGTTCGATTGGGGAGGTGTGCGGATGATTGCATCCTTTGTGATGTCCCCGTTCATGCATTCGCAAGATAGATTTTACTAATGTTTTTTCATCCTGATAGATGTTCAGGGTAGGGACTCCCGCCAATTGCGGAAGGTTCTCGCCTCCGGCAAGCACAATGGCTCTCGGGTGGCGTTCGCGGAAGAAGGCGGTATGCTCGAAATAGATTTGGGCGGATACGAAGTAATGGGCATACATGTCCGGCGTATCGTCTACCAATTCGCCGAAAGAATGGAACACACGGATGGTGGCCATTGGAATGATTTCTTCCAATAACGTCTGGAGTCCTATACCACATAGGGTGTTGGAGTCGATGATGGCTATTTCTGGTTGATGTGTTTTCATTTTATTCACCACAGAGTACACGGAGTTTTATCTTTTTTTTATAATTCACCACGGAGTACACGGAGTCTCACTGAGTTTTTTGTTTTTATGAGTAAATAATTTACTCTGTGGTACTCTGTGTACTTTGTGGTGAGTTTGAACTATACACGCAGATAAGCAGCAACCGCTTCGGCACATCGTTCGCCGTCGATGCCGGCTGATACGATGCCTCCGGCATAGCCAGCTCCTTCTCCGCAAGGGAAGAGGCCGCTGATGGTGACGTGTTGCAGCGTTTCGTTGTCGCGGACAATACGGACAGGGGCGGAGGTTCTAGTCTCCATGCCAATCATGACGGCCTCGTTGGTAAGGAAGCCATGGGAGCTTCGTCCGAATTGTTGGAAGCCTTTGCTCAATCGGTCGCTGATGAAGTTGGGCATCCAGAAATGAAGCGGGGAAGATACCAGTCCTGGACTATACGAGGAAGCGGGCAGGTCGTAGCTTAACTTCTTGCGGGTGAAATCTACCATGCGTTGGGATGGAGCCGTCTGGCGCATGTTGCCTTGTTGCCAACAGGCTGCTTCAAGTGCTTCCTGGAGGTGCATCATGGCAAGAGGACCTTCACCGGTGCAATGGATACCCAGTTCATCATTCTTCAACTGTAATTCTTTCTGTAACAAGTCTTCCGGGCGTAGTTCGACTACCATACCGGAATTGCTCCATTTGCCACCACGATTGCTCGGACTCATACCGTTCACCACCAGTTGTTGAGGACCACTGGCGGCTGGTACCACAAATCCGCCGGGGCACATGCAGAAACTGTACACGCCTCGTCCGTCGACTTGGGTGACGAAGCTATATTCGGCAGCCGGGAGGTACTTGCCTCGACCGTTCTTGTTGTGGTATTGAATTTGGTCAATCAAGTGTGACGGATGTTCCAAACGGACACCCACGGCGATGCCTTTGGCTTCGAGGTGTACGCCGTTGTTATTTAACCAACGATAAACATCTCTAGCCGAGTGTCCGGTAGCCAAGATGACAGGACCTCGGAATGTTTTTCCTGTATTGGTCTCGATGCCCACTACTTTTTCGTTTTCAATGATGATAGCATCCATACGGGTTTCGAAATGCACTTCGCCTCCACATTCGAGGATGGTGTTGCGCATGTTTTCGATGACACGGGGGAGTTTGTCCGTACCGATGTGCGGATGGGCATCTACCAGAATCGAGGTACTTGCTCCATGTTGGCAAAAGACATTCAGGATTTTGTCCACGCTACCGCGTTTCTTGCTTCGGGTGTAAAGTTTTCCGTCCGAATATGCGCCGGCACCACCTTCTCCAAAGCTGTAATTACTCTCCGGATCAATCTTATGTTCGCGGCTGATGCGGGCGATGTCTACCTTTCGGTCACGGACATTCTTGCCTCGTTCCACCACGATGGGACGAAGGCCGAGTTCTATCAATCGTAAGGCGGCAAACAATCCACCCGGGCCAGCGCCGACAACGATGACTTCCGGCTTTTTGTCTACCTTATTATATAATGTATAGACGAATTCATCGTCTTGCGGCATTTCGTTGATGTACAAACGCACTTTCAGATTGACATAAATGGTACGTTGACGGGCATCGATGCTTCGTTTCAACACCCGGATTGCGTTGATGGTCCGTGCATCGATTCCCTTGTCTTTACAGATGAACGACTTGATGTTCTGTTCATTGGCTGCCTGCTCGGGCAGAACTCTAATTTGATATTCTTGTATCATATATTATTTTACCACGGATTACACAGATTGACACAGATTTTTATAATTTATATCTGCGAATGCCATTCTGTAGATTAGTAACATTGAAGTTAATCAATAGCCCCAATTGCTTTTGGGATAATTTTAGATAGGTCAATAATTGTGCTGAATGAATAGGCTGTAGCATGTCTACAGATTTCAGTTCTATCACAATTGTATCTTCTACCAGGATATCGATTCTATATCCATTATCCAAAGTCATTCCTTTATAATTGATGGGAAGATCCTTTTGTCTTTCATATTTGATGTCTAATTTTTCCAGTTCATAACATAAACATTTCTCGTAGGTACTTTCTAGCAGTCCGGGTCCTAATAATTTATGTACTTCATAAGCACAACCAATTATTTTATATGATAATTCATTTATATTCATATCAAAAATAAATAATCTGTGTCAATCTGTGTAATCTGTGGTGAACCTACTAACCAAATAAAGCACGGAAGGCTTCTTCTACTTTCCGTACGGGGATGATCTCTATTTTTATTTTCTTTGTATCGAGCCCTTGAAGGTTATGCTTTGGGATCAAGATACGTTTGAATCCTAATTTTTCCGCTTCGCTGATGCGTTGTTCGATGCGGTTCACAGGACGGATTTCACCACTTAGGCCCACTTCACCCGCCATACAGATGTCCCGGTCAATAGCTACATCCATGTTGCTCGACAGGATGGCGCTGATGATAGAGAGGTCGATGGCAGGGTCGTTCACCTTCAAACCACCGGCGATATTGAGGTACACGTCTTTCTGAGCCAATTTGAATCCGACACGCTTTTCGAGAACGGCCAGGAGCATGTTCATGCGACGGAGGTCGAAACCGGTGGCGGAGCGTTGGGGATTACCATAGACCGCTGAGCTCACCAAGGCTTGTGTCTCAATCAAGAACGGGCGTACACCCTCGATAGCCGAGGCGATGGCTACACCGCTCATACCTTCGTGTTCGTCGGTGAGGAGCAGCTCAGAAGGATTGCTCACTTGTCTCAAACCATTTTGGCGCATTTCGTAGATACCTAGTTCGGCGGTACTGCCGAAGCGGTTCTTGATGCTTCGGAGAATGCGGTACATGTAGTGTTGGTCTCCTTCGAATTGAAGGACGGTATCCACGATGTGCTCCAGTACCTTTGGTCCCGCAATGCTACCTTCCTTATTAATATGGCCGATGAGTATTACCGGAATATTGCTTTCCTTGGCGAATTTCAAGATGGAAGCAGAACATTCCCGCACTTGCACCAAGCTTCCCGGAGAAGAATCAATGCTTTCCGTAAAGATGGTTTGAATGGAGTCAATGATGACCAAATCCGGACGGGTGTTCTTGATATGTACGTAGATCTGTTCCAACGACGTTTCACAGACGATGAGACAATCCGATGTCTGCTTGGTGATTCGGTCGGCTCTCAACTTCAATTGGCGGGCACTTTCTTCACCGGAGACATAAAGTACCTTCTTGTCGTTCAGTTTCAGCACCGTCTGAAGAATCAAGGTCGATTTACCAATGCCGGGTTCACCACCCAACAAGACCAGACTACCTGGTACCAATCCGCCACCTAATACCCGGTTCAACTCCTCGTCGTGCATGTTGATGCGCGGTTCTTCGCCTCCGTGGATATCGCTCAACGTTTGTGGTTGGCTTTTGGTGGGTTCCAGAATGGCAGCACCGTGTCGGGCAGCAGGTGATTCCTTACGTACCACCTGTTCAACATACGTGTTCCATTGTCCACACGACGGGCACTTGCCCACCCATTTGGGCGAATCCTGTCCGCAATGGGTACATACATATTGTGTCTTCTCTTTGGCCATTTTGAGATTTTTGTTTGAGAGTACAAAGGTAAGGAAAGTTTCGGATATAATAAAGATTTATAGTTTTATCGCAAAAAAATAGAGAAAAGTGATAGATTGTTCAAAATACTTCTTATATTTGCGCCATTGAAACTAAAAACAAGAGAGAATAATTCAAAATGACAATGTACTATCAACATATGACCCCTTCCATGCGAATGTGGACGATGACCACAACCATGATGATGACCCCTCGGGGTTAGGATAGTATATATGTGTTTCTACGCGATACACGCTTATGGATGTAAGCATCAATCAAATCAATTTTTATTTTAAAAGAATTCATTCTACTTTCAGGTCATTCAGACGATTGAAAGGAGGAAGAATATAAAAATATCAATAGCATGAAAGTATTGAAGTTTGGCGGTAGCTCAGTTGGCTCCGTAAATAGCATTTTAAGTGTAAAGAAGATTGTTGAAGCAGTTAAAGAGCCGGTGATTGTCGTTGTTTCGGCTTTGGGTGGCATTACAGATAAGTTGATCCATACTTCGCAGATGGCTGCGGATGGTAACCCGGCTTACGAAAAGGAGTATCGCGAGATATTGAACCGTCATATAGAAATGGTGTATACCGTGATACCGGCAGGTGAACCACGTAGCATTTTGTTGGATCAGGTGAATGAACTTCTGAACGAATTGAAGGACATCTTCCAAGGTATCTATTTGATTCGTGACCTTTCACCAAAAACATCGGCTACCATTGTCAGCTATGGTGAACGCCTTTCATCCATTATTGCGGCTACTCTCATCGAAGGAGCTGTATGGTATGATTCGCGTACTTTCATCAAGACAGAAAAGAAACATTCCCGTCATATTTTGGATTCAGAGTTGACCAATCGCTTGATTAAGGAAACCTTCAAGGAACTTCCAAAGGTAGCGTTGGTACCAGGATTCATTTCCAGTGACAAGAATAGTGGGGAAATCACCAACTTGGGTCGTGGTGGTTCGGATTATACCGCTTCTATCATTGCAGCTGCCATGAATGCAGAAGTGTTGGAAATCTGGACCGATGTAGACGGCTTCATGACTGCCGATCCACGTGTCATCAGCAGTGCATATGTCATTAACGAGCTGAGCTATGTGGAAGCCATGGAACTTTGTAACTTCGGTGCGAAGGTGGTGTATCCGCCGACTATTTATCCGGCTTGTCATCATAACATTCCTATTGTCATCAAGAATACCTTCAATCCGGAAGCTCCTGGAACTATTATCGAACAAGAAATCAAGGATGAGAAGGCGAAGGCTATCAAGGGTATTTCTTCGATTAACGATACCAGTTTGATTACTGTTACCGGTCTTGGTATGGTGGGTGTCATTGGGGTGAACTACCGCATCTTTAAAGCATTGGCCAAGAATGGTATCAGTGTGTTTATGGTCTCTCAGGCTTCTTCAGAAAACAGTACTTCTATCGGTGTACGTAATCAGGATGCTGAATTGGCTTGCGATGTGTTGAACGAAGAATTTGCCAAGGAAATCGAGATGGGCGAAATCAGTCCGGTTTGCGCAGAAAAGAATTTGGCAACCATTGCGATTGTAGGCGAGAACATGAAGCACACTCCGGGTATTGCCGGTAAGTTGTTCGGTACCTTGGGCCGTAATGGTATCAGCGTTATTGCTTGTGCGCAAGGTGCATCGGAAACCAATATCTCGTTTGTCGTCGAAGAAAATTCATTGCGTAAGTCGCTTAATGTGATTCATGATTCGTTCTTCTTGTCTGAATATCAGGTTCTCAACTTGTTCATTTGCGGTACAGGTACAGTGGGTGACAGCTTGTTGAAGCAGTTGGCTAGTCAACAGGAAAAGTTGATGAAGGAACGTGGTTTGATGTTGAATGTGGTAGGTATTGCCAATGGTCATCAAGCATTGTTCGACCGTAACGGATTGGATTTGTCCAACTATCGTCAGTTGCTTGATGAAAAGGGTACTGCTTCCAGCCCTCAGATTATCCGCGATGAGATCCTCGGCATGAACATCTTCAACTCCGTGTTTGTGGATTGTACTGCCAATGCGGATGTCGCATCGCTCTATAAGGAATTGTTGAACAACAACGTATCGGTAGTAGCTGCCAACAAGATTGCCGCTTCTTCATCGTACGCTAATTATACCGAATTGAAGCAGATTGCCCGCAACCGTGGGGTGAAGTTCCTCTTCGAAACCAATGTAGGTGCTGGTCTGCCGATTATCAAGACTATCAATGACTTGATTGCCAGTGGTGACAAGATCTTGAAGATCGAAGCCGTTGTCAGTGGTACTTTGAACTTCATTTTCAATAAGATCAGTGCTGATGTACCTTTCAGCGAAACCATTCGCATGGCAAAGGAACAAGGTTATTCGGAACCGGATCCACGTATCGACCTCAGTGGTAAGGACGTAATCCGTAAGTTGGTCATCTTGGCTCGTGAAGCAGGTTATGTACTCGAACAGGAAGATGTGGAAAAGAACCTCTTCGTACCGGATGAATTCTTCCAAGGTTCGTTGGATGAATTCTGGAAGAACATTCCTTCCCTCGATGCCGATTTCGAAGAACGTCGTCAGAAGTTGGAAGCTGAAAACAAGCATTGGAAGTTTGTGGCCAAGTTGGAAGACGGCAAGGGAAGCGTATCATTGCAGGAAGTAAGTCGCAGTCATCCGTTCTATGGCTTGGAAGGAAGCAACAACATCGTGCTTCTTACTACCGAACGCTATAAGGAATATCCGATGATGATTCAAGGCTATGGTGCCGGTGCAAGCGTAACAGCTGCCGGAGTCTTTGCCGATATCATTAGTGTTGCGAATATTTAAGTTTATGAAACATATCATTATACTAGGTGACGGTATGGCCGATTGGCCTGCCGCATCCTTGGGGAACAAGACCTTGCTCCAACATGCTCATACCCCTACTATGGATCGGTTGGCCAGCATGGGACGCACAGGTCAGCTCATCACCGTAGCCGAAGGATTTCATCCAGGTAGTGAGGTAGCTAATATGTCCGTCATGGGCTACAACCTTCCAAAGGTGTACGAAGGCCGTGGTCCATTGGAAGCCGCCAGTATCGGTGTGGATCTCCAACCGGGTGATATGGCCATGCGATGCAACATCGTATGCATCGAAGGAGAGATTCTGAAGAACCATTCTGCTGGACACATTACGACAGAAGAAGCCGATGTGTTGGTAAAATATTTGCAGGAACACTTGGGCAATGAACGGATACAGTTTCATACCGGTGTACAATATCGTCATCTATTGGTCATCAAGGGAGGAAACAAACAGATTGATTGTACTCCTCCGCATGATGTTCCTTTGCATCCCTTCCGTCCGTTGTTGGTCAAAGCGGAAATACCGGAAGCACAAGAAACAGCTGACCTTATTAATGAGCTGATCATGAAATCGCAGGAGTTGTTGGCGAATCATCCCATCAACTTGAAGCGTATCGCCGAAGGAAAAGACCCTGCCAATAGCATTTGGCCTTGGAGTCCCGGCTATCGTCCGCAGATGGAGCCGTTGTCAGTGATGTATCCACAGCTCCAGAAGGCTTCGGTCATCTCTGCTGTTGACTTGATCAATGGCATTGGAGTCTATGCTGGACTTCGCCGCATTTCGGTTGAAGGAGCGACTGGACTTTACGATACGAATTACGAGAACAAGGTTGCTGCTGCTCTCGAAGCCTTGAAGACCGATGATTTGGTTTACTTGCACATCGAAGCAAGCGATGAAGCCGGTCACGAAGGCAACTTTGATTTGAAGCAGCTCACTATTGAGAATCTCGACAAGCGTGTCGTTGGACCGATTTATGAGGCTGTCAAGGATTGGGAAGAACCTGTTGCCATTGCTGTCCTTCCGGATCATCCGACACCTTGTGAACTTCGTACCCATACCGCAGAACCGGTACCGTTCTTGATATATTATCCCGGTATCGAGCCGGATGGCGTTCAGACCTTCGATGAAATAGCTTGTTCGGAAGGTATCTACGGAGTGATGAAAGAAAATGAGTTTATGAATGAATTTATGAAAATATAATTCACCACGGAGTACACAGAGTTTCACTGAGTTCTTTAATTGAATAAAAACTCAGTGAAACTCCGTGTTACTTTGTGGTGCAAAATAATAATCAAGAAATGAAATACTATAGTACCAACCATCAGGCACCGGAAGCTTCTTTGCAGGAAGCTGTGGTTAAAGGCTTGGCATCCGACAAGGGCTTGTACATGCCGGAAGTCATCAAGCCGCTCCCACAATCGTTTTTCGACCATATCGAGAACTTGTCGTTTCAGGAAATAGCCTATCAGGTAGCCGATGCTTTCTTCGGCGAAGATGTACCGGCAGATACCTTGAAGCAGATTGTGTACGATACCTTGAGTTTTGATGCACCAGCCGTAAAGGTGAAGGAAAACATCTATTCCTTGGAACTTTTCCATGGTCCTACCTTGGCATTCAAGGATGTGGGCGGACGTTTCATGGCCCGCTTGTTGGGCTATTTCATCCGCAAGGAAGGGCAGAAGCAAGTAAACGTATTGGTGGCTACTTCGGGCGATACCGGTAGTGCAGTGGCCAATGGTTTCCTTGGGGTGGAAGGCATTCATGTTTATGTGCTTTATCCGAAGGGTAAAGTGAGCGAGATTCAGGAAAAGCAGTTCACTACCTTGGGACAGAATATCACGGCTCTCGAAGTGGACGGAACCTTCGACGATTGTCAGGCATTGGTCAAGAATGCTTTCATGGATGCCGAACTCAATGCCCACATGAAGCTGACTTCTGCCAATTCAATTAATGTCGCTCGTTTCTTGCCGCAAGCTTTCTATTATTTCTATGCTTATGCTCAGTTGAAGAAAGCAGGAAAGGCGGATCATTTGGTAGTATGTGTACCGAGCGGTAACTTTGGTAACATTACAGCCGGTTTGTTCGGCAAGCGTATGGGATTGCCGGTGAAGCGTTTTATTGCTGCCAACAATAGCAACGACATTTTCTATCAATATCTCCAGACCGCGAAGTACAATCCTCGTCCGTCGGTAGCGACCATTGCCAATGCCATGGATGTAGGCGATCCAAGCAACTTTGCCCGTGTCTTGGCGCTTTACGAAGGAAGTCATGAGGCGATTAGTGCGGAGATATCCGGTGCAACCTATACCGATGCGCAGATTCGTGAAACCGTCAAGGCAGCTTATCAAGAAACCGGTTATTTGCTCGATCCGCACGGTGCTTGTGGTTATCGGGCGTTGGAAGAAGGATTGCAAGACGGTGAAGTAGGGGTGTTCCTTGAAACCGCTCATCCGGCCAAGTTCCTCGAAACTGTCGAAAACATCATTGGTGAGTCGGTAGAGATCCCTGCCAAGCTGCAGGCGTTCATGAAGGGAACCAAGCAAAGCATCCCGATGTCGAAGGACTTTGCTTCATTCAAAGCTTATTTATTGAACGAATAATAGAAAAAGGAGTGTAATCATTATGATACACTCCTTTCTTATTGTTTAGAGGATTAGTTTGCCATTCTGATATGCAACTGAATAATTCTTTCCCTTTACTGTTTTCAGCTTCAAGACAGCATCCTTGTATCTCAACTGGCAAGGACCACCATTCTTGGAAAGAATTTCCACTTGAGTCATTTCTCCGTTCTGCCAAGTGATGCTTACTTCAAAGTTACCCTTTGCGCAGAGACCTTTCACTTCACCGTCTTTCCATGCATCCGGAAGGGCTGGGAGCAAATGAATGAATCCCATGTGGCTCTGCATCAACATTTCGGTGACACCGGCTGTACCGCCAAAGTTACCATCGATTTGGAATGGAGGGTGAGTATCCCAAAGGTTGTCTAATGTACCGTTCTTCAACAAGTTACCATAAAGCTTGTAAGCCCGGTTGCCATCGTGCAGGCGTGCCCATTGGTTGAGTTTCCAACCCATGCTCCAGCCGGTAGCACCATCACCACGATGATTCAATACCACCTTGGAAGCTTCTGCCAATTCAGGAGTAGTGACCGGTGAAACGGTATGTCCCGGATGCAAACCGAACAATTGGTTCACATGGCGGTGTTCATCCTTCGGGTCGTCAATATCTTTCGACCATTCCATCAACTGACCGTAACGACCTACTCGATATGGAGCCAACTTAGCCAATACTTCTTCCCATTGCTTGCGTTCCTTCTTGTCTACGCCCAATACCTTCGAGGCATCGATGGCATTCAGGAGGATTTCACGGATGACGGCATGAACGAAGGTCGCACCTTGGTCGATTGGACCATGTTCCGGAGAAGTCGATGGAGCGGCTGTATAAGTTCCGTCCGGTTTCTTCCACAGATAGTCCACGGCAAATTGGGCACTGGTCTTGATGAGTTCGTAACCGGTTTCTTTCAGGAACTGCTTGTCACGGGTATAATCGTAATAATCCCATACATGGGTAGCGAGCCAAGGACCTGCCATCGGGTTGAAGTTCCACGACATGTTTTCACTTTCCAAGGGAGTGGTGAAGCCGAAGATGTTACCCGAAATGGATGCGGTCCAACCTCTGGCTCCGAAGTAAGCCTGAGCGGTTTTTTCACCCGGCTTTACCAAGGTCTTGATGAAATCAATCAAAGGCAAGGTACATTCTGCCAAGTTGGTAGAACCTGCCGGCCAGTAGTTCATCTGTACGTTGATGTTGTTGTGGTAATCCACACGCCATGGGCCGTCCACGTTGTTGTGCCAGATACCTTGCAAGTTAGCAGGCAAGTTGCCCGGACGGGAGCTGGCAATCAAGAGATAGCGTCCGAACTGATAGTATGTTTCTTCCAGCTTGTAGTCTGCTTTTCCTTGACGGTAACGAGCCAAACGTTGGTAAGTCGGAAGGTCGTATACCCCCGGATGTTCCAAGGTCATCGGTTCGTTCGGATTGAGTGTCAAAGATACGCGGTTGAACAAGGAAGCATAATCCTTGTAATGTGCATCAAACAAGGCATCGTACCCCATGGCTACAGCATCCTTCATCCAATCGGCTGTCGTTTCCGATGGATTCACACCGACGTATGTCTTCGGATCATTGAAATCCGGATTGAAGTTGATGAGATAATCTGTATCGGCTGTTACCAGGAACACCACTTCGTCTGCACCGTTTACGGTCAGTTTGCCGTTTTGGTTGGAGAGCGTACCCCCTTTATGGGTTGCATGGATGCGTACAGCATACTCCATTTGGTTGTTGTCCAGACGGGCTTTCCATACCAGTCCGTTGCTTCCATCCGCTTCCATCTTTCCGGTAGATACCGGATTCGGTTCGTAGCTGAATACCAGGTTCTGCTTGCCTGCCTTATCAGCTTTGAAACGGATAACCATCACGTTGTTCGGATAGGAGATGAAGTAGTTGCGTTCATAGGCTACACCATCTTTTTTGAACTGTACGACAGCCAATGCCGAGTCCAAGGAAAGAATACGTTTGTAGTCGCTCATGCCGATGG
>SUXY01000097.1 GCA_015060705.1 Bacteroides sp.
TGTCTATCTAATGTTATGATTATTATTTTCTGAATCAACTTGCAAATATACAAAGACTTCGGAATTAAAGAGGAAAGTTTCGGATAAAATTAGGGAGTAATATACTTCTTGATACCATTTTGTCATTCAGACGACCAAAGGGAGGAAGAATCTCGGTAGCATACACTAATACATCTACGTGGATGTTTTCGAGATTCTTCGCTTCGCTCTGAATGACAATATGCGCATTTTCTTTATCTTTGCGTGGTATTTATAACATAATAAAGTATGAAAAACATTTTTGGTGTATTAGTTTTCGCCTCGGCTCTATGGGGCTTGACGTCTTGTTCTTCCTCCTCTTCCAAGGACATGGAAGAACCTGAAAAAGAAGAAGAAAATACAGAAGAAGTAGTCGAGTTTTACAAAGGGGCCGATATCAGTTGGGTAACGGAAATGGAGTCGAAGGGACATAAGTTTTATAATGCGGCTGGTAAGGAAACTGAATGTACCGCCCTTATGAAGGAATACGGGATGAATGCCATCCGTCTTCGTGTATGGGTAGATCCTTCCAAACACGACAATTGGTGCAACAAGGAAGATGTGTTGGTCAAGGCCAAGCGTGCTAAAGCCCTCGGCATGGAGGTAATGATTGACTTCCATTATAGCGATTGGTGGGCAGACCCAGCCAAGCAGAACATCCCTGCTTCGTGGAAGGGACACAGCTACGAAGAAATGAAGAAGGACTTGGCGAACCATACTAAGGAAGTGCTTCAGTTGATGAAAGACAACGGCATTACTCCGAAATGGGTACAAGTGGGCAATGAAACCACCAATGGCATGCTCTGGAGTGTTCAAACCAATGAACAAGGTTGGGAAATCAAAGATGAAAACGGCAATACCATTATCACCGAATCCATGGGGCATGCTACCCGTAACCCGAAGCAATACGCCGGATTCTTTGCTGCCGGTTACGATGCGGTGAAAGAAATCTTTCCCGATGCCATTGTCATCGTTCACCTAGACAATGGTTTCGATGCAGACCTTTACGATTGGAACCTCGGAATCTTGACGAACAATGGTGCCAAGTTCGATATGATTGGCATGTCGCTTTACCCCTATTGGGCAGAAAGCTATCATGGAAAAACAGCCGAACAGACCATCAGTGGATGTATGGCGAATATCAAGCGGGTAAGTGCTAAGTATGGTTGTGAGGTGATGATTGTAGAAACCGGTATGCTTTGTGCCAACGAACAGGGCAAACTGGTTAGTGCATCGGTACTGGAAGAAGGCTACAAACAGTTGGCTCGCATCATCAAGGAAAGTAAGGAAGCGGGTTGCAGGGGCGTTTTCTATTGGGAACCGGAATGCAAGCCCAGCCAATATAAGCTAGGTGCCTTTACGGAAGATGGCCGTCCTACCCGGATTATGGATGCGTTCAAGGAATAATGAAAAATCTATCTTAATCCCCCTGGCCCCCTTCACAAGGGGGAGAATTATTAAGGAATAAGAAAACGAGTGCCGTAGCAAATAGCGACGGCACTCGTTTTTTATAAAGGAGAATATTCGTAACGGAAGAAGTATGGGTGTATGTAGAAATATAATTTTGGGGTCTGTAATTATTCTCACCGCTAATTATACAGAACCTAACTTTCCTTGTGTTACTTCTTGTATTTAGAACGAAGTTCTGTTAAACATTTCAAATGTTCTTTTGATACTGTTTTATTCTTAGCTCTATTTAATGGATAGATAAATTGGTTTTGAGAGAGTTCTTTTGTTTCAATGTCTTCAGCTTCTTCTTTTGTATCTATGTAGTCCCATTCTAGGTAACAGCTAATATCCATAAGTTTATTGACAGAGTCTTGACTTATCGTCATATTTTCATTCAATAAAGCACTGATTACTTGAAGCAAAGTACGCAAATACTATGTTACAAGTATAATTGTGTAATTACATAGTTTTTCTTTGCATTTATAATAAGTTTTTCTATTAGCTCACAAGTTTGTGGACCACAAACTTGTGAACCACAAAAATAATTGATATATTTGCACTTACACTAACGAAAGAAGGATATGAAGAAGTCTTTTATATATGGAGTTTCTGTGTCTGGCGAAAATTTCACCGATAGAGTGGAGGAAACCAGAAGGCTGACCATGGATTTTGAAAATGGAGTGAATGTTATACTTATTTCCCCTCGACGAATGGGAAAGACATCGTTGGTAAAAAAGGTACAGAGTCATGTAGACAATCCGAAAATTCGGGTGGTCTATATGGATATTTATGATTGCAGAAGTGAATATGACTTTTACAATAAGTTTGCCACAACGATTCTGAAAGAAACCTCCGGAAAAATGGATTTATTCCTTGATAATGTGAAGCAATTCTTGACAAGACTTTCTCCAAAGATTTCTTTTAGTCCTGACCCTAATATGGATTATTCCGTTTCTTTGGGCATCACTCCCGAGAACTATGCACCGGAAGAGATTCTAGACTTACCAGAGCGAATGGCTTCCAAAATGGGAATTCATATCGTGGTATGTATTGATGAATTCCAACAGGTAGGGGAATGGACGGATTCGCTGACCATCCAAAAGCGTTTGCGTTCCGTTTGGCAGCATCAGCAAAATACTTCTTATTGTCTGTTCGGAAGCAAGAAGCATCTGCTTACCAATCTTTTTCAAAACAGAAGGATGCCTTTCTACCATTTTGGAGATACCATTTATCTGAAGCCGATTTCGACAGATGATTGGATTCCTTTTATTTGTGGTAAATTCGCAGAAAAAGGAAAAAAGATTTCTGAAGAATTTGTTAAGCAAATTTGTACAACCGTAAACAATCATTCTTCGTATATACAACAATTGGCTTGGAATGTCATGGTCAATACTGAACAAGAAGTAACCGATGAAATTTTCCAACAAGCCATATCCGAATTATTGGCTCAAAGTGGACCTCTTTTCGTTCAGCAAATCCAAGGATTGACTACGTATCAGATGAATCTTATCCGCTGTCTTTGTCAGGGGATTCATAAGGATTTCACTTCTAAGGGGGTATTGGAAACTTATCAGTTGGGAAGTAAGTCTAATATCAGTCGATTGAAAAAGACATTGATTGAAAAAGAAATCATCGAAGAAGAAGGAGATATAATCACATTGGCTGACCCTGTCTTTGAAATTTGGTTTAAGAAAGAGTATATGTAAGGTGAGTTCTTAAAATCATTTCTTGCAATGATGCCTTGCGTCAAACCTTATAACACTGAAAATGCGATGTCAACCTCTTTTGCTTTCTTTTTTATCTCTTTTACTAATACTATAATGTTTTTTGGTCAATATCAATATTTCTTTTTTTTAATTAAAAAAAAGTTGCAAACTTGTGCTATACAGATAAATAGTGCAAATACTCCAATGTAATATGTACCATCTATAAAGCACCAAATGGTCAAAGCTAGTGCTAGTATTGCAATGGTAATAGCTAAAATCATTTTCCCTTTCATAGTCTAATATTTTTATATA
This sequence comes from Bacteroides sp., assembly GCA_015060705.1. Taxonomy (GTDB): domain Bacteria; phylum Bacteroidota; class Bacteroidia; order Bacteroidales; family Bacteroidaceae; genus Phocaeicola. The sequence goes on from SUXY01000097.1 coordinate 3,486, forward strand.
ACTTTACAAAGTTATAAATAAAATTCGACATGTTAACTATAAATATCTTTTTTTTATTCGTAGAACGATTTTCCTAATTTCTTGTATTTGGAAATACGTTTAGTGTGAAAACAAATCAAAGACTTTTATAAATAAGATAGTTTTGTTAAATTCGCATTCGAATTACAACTGGAAAATGAACCGGTTACAAATTGTAACCGATTGAAATTAATATCGGAAGATGGCAAAATGCGATTGACCAATGTAGCGACAATCCAACAACTTTTTTGCCTTATCCAATCCATCCCATCACCCAAAGCCGACCCATTCAAATTTTAAAAACTTATTGGCGGAAAGTTGGGTGAAAATACCACTTTCCGCCAATAAATTTTTGTTTAGACTTGTTTTTTAGGAATTACCAACCCAAATCCTTCATGGTTCTTGGAGCTGGAGTCTTCGGCAATGGCTTGCGATTCTTGAGTTGTTCAAGAGCTACTTCGATAGCTTTGTTCAACTGTTCATCGATACCGGCTTGTTCCTTGATCGGGTCATTGTCAATCAGGATGTCCGGATCTACACCGTGGTTTTCTACAATCCATTCGCCGGTCTTGGCATCGTAATTGGTGAAGAACGGCACACGTACATCGGTTCCGTCGATGTATGGAAGCGAACCGCTGATACCTACAATACCACCCCATGTACGAGTACCGATGACTGTACCCAAGTTGTTTGCCTTGAAGCTCCATGGGAAGAGGTCGCCATCCGAAGCCGAATACTTGTTGATAAGCAATACCTTCGGACCATGGTGAGTCGCATCAGGAATGGTTCCGTTTACATCACGACCGCGATACATGGTCATACGATATACCTGACGGAGGAGACGTTCGATAATCATTGGCGATACATTACCACCACCGTTGGCGCGGTCGTCGATAATCAAAGCTTCCTTGTCGAGTTGCGGGTAGAAGTAGCGGGCAAATTCGTTCAAGCCTTCCGGACCCATATCTGGGATGTAGATATAACCTACACGACCGTTGGTTGCCTTTTCTACCTTCTTGATATTATCCTGTACCCAATTGTAATGATAAAGCGGAGCTTCGTTGTCAATCGGACTGATAACCACCTTGCGGGCACCCTTTTCCGATGCTGTACTATTCACAGAAAGTTCAGTCAATACGTTGGCCTTGCCGATGAGCAATTCGTAAATGTTCTTCACGCTGTTGGTCGGGATACCGTCGATAGCTACGATGTATTCACCTTCCTTCACATCAATACCCGGTTCTGTCAATGGCGAACGGAGCGTCTTGCTATAAACCGCACCTGGAATAATCTTGTCGATACGATAGAAACCGCTCTTGTGCTGGCTCAATTCAGCACCGAGGAGCCCCATTGGGATGCGTTCAGGCTTTGGCATTTCGCCAGGATTCACGTAAGCATGACCACAACCTACTTCACCAATCATTTCACCGATGATGTAGTTCAAGTCGAGACGAGTCTTGGCATATGGCAATAACACTTCGTATTTTTTCTTGATAGCCTTCCAATCCAATCCGTGCATGTTTTCCACATAGAAACCATCGCGGAAAGCACGCCATACTTCATCGTAAATCTGTGCCCATTCTTCGTTATAATCCACATGAGCCACCATGTCCTTCAAATTAATGGCATCCTTCAAGTTGGCTTTACCGGTCGGGAAGTCGCAAACGAACATCTGTCCACGCTTCGAGAAGAGTGCCTTCTTGCTGCCCGGAGTGATGCTAAACGATGCATCGGCTACGGTTTCTTCCTTCTGAGTCTTTAAGTCGAATGCCTTGGTATCACGACCGCTGGCATAATATACCTTCTTTCCATCCGAGAAGAAGTTGCGGTACATGCCTGCCGGCAACGGCAACTTAATGAGTCGGCCGAAGATGCCGTCTGCATCCACCTTCACGCTGGCAGGAACTGCCTTATCGTCTTTCTTCGGAGCATCAGCCGCACCATCGGTAGGCAACAATGGAGAAGGAGTGTCCTTAGCAAGCATGGCCATGTACACACCATTCATGCGAGAATAAGTATGATTCCATTCCAACTGACCGTAGGTCGGGTTGAAATCACGAGCCGATGTAAAGATCAAGTACTTTCCGTCGGTGCTGAATACCGGTGAAGAAGAATCGTACCAGTCTTCGGTTACGGCGATTTCCTGCTTGGTAATGAGGTTATAGACATATACCACGCTCATGTTGTTGGCGGCACCCTTGGTATAAGTGATCCATTGGCTATCCGGAGAATAGCTTACACCACGGAATTCACCGCTTGGATTCTGCATCACGGTACGCTTGGTCTTGGCAATGACATCCACTTCCACCAATCGGTTCTTGCGGTCGGTATAGAGAATCTTCTTGCTGTCCGGACTCCACATCAACTGACGGATGTAGGTATCGTTGTTCTTGGTGAGCTGAACCGGTTCACCGTCTTCGCCTTGCAACCAGATTTCGGTTTCACCGGTACGGTCGCTGATGTAAGCGATGTACTTGCTGTCCGGGCTGAATTTGGCACCACGTTCGTTGGCACCCGAAGTGCGGGTGATGTTGCGGGTCACACCCTTGCCGGCCGGTACATT
>SUXY01000098.1 GCA_015060705.1 Bacteroides sp.
TTCGCCAGTTCCGTCACACGGTCCGTGCCGTCCCATTGGGGCAGGTGTTCCATGTAATAAGTAAAGGGATGGAAATCTGTTATCTTCTGCGAGCAGAGCAGTCGGCTCACGTCCTTGTCCCAGCAGTTTACGCCCGCTGCCCTTGCCTCGATGCAGAAGGTGTTCAGCGTACGTTGGTCCACCAGCTGATAATGGGCATTGCCTTTGGGGGCATACTCCGCCTGTTCGGTCAGCACATTGAAGCGGAAGTCATAGTGGGTGAACAGATACGTTTCCAATCGTTCGAGCATAGGTGATGGAGTGGAGGTTTTTTCTGTCTTGGATGCTATGGCTTCTGCTTCGTAGCAAACAGGGTTCATCACTTGTCCGGCGACTTCCTTGCCGAACCATTTTTTCCAAAATTTGAGAATTATTTCTTTCATGTTGTAGGGTATTTAATGTTTTTATGGCTGCAAATATAGATTCCGAAAACCCCGTTTTGCAAGTTTTTTCACAGGCTTTGATTGGAAAAATCATCTATCTGGAAGATGTAGGAAGTATTAGCTTTAGGCTCTGTATGTATTGGGAAGATGCCCTTATTATATTAGCTTCGTCACAAATGTGACGAATAACCGGAACAATATGTGAAGAAGATACTTCATGTTATATGAAGAAGTCGCGGCATATATTGTGCATAACTTTCTTTTTCGGCATCTTTGTGTTAATTAGTCGAGACCTTCAGGTTAGTTTCTCTATAGCTTGCGGATAGACGTTTCGAATGAGGGGAATCGGCAATGGGGTGAGGAGGTAGGAATCAGTGGGAAGATGGTGCTTGTGAAAGGGTGAAGGGGGATTTTTTTTCTCCCTTCACACGGAGGTGCTGAGAGTCAGTCGGTTATCAGGGGTGACGGGAGTGAATGCTTATTGGATGGTTTTCAGGAATCGGTCGCTACGCCATTCACCAGTGTACTTGTCCACCGACTTCCAGATGCGGCTTGCTACTCCTACGATGAACGGTTCGGGTACCGGTCCCCAATAACGGGAATCACGCGAATAGATTCCATTGTCGCCAGCGGTAAAGTAGTAATTCTCCTTGAAAGTATATTCGTGAATCAAACTGTCGCCCAACATCACTTTCCCGTCTGGCCAAGTGACCGGTTTCTTCTGCTCCCACCGTATCAGCTTGTGGTAAAGTGTAGCGGTGAGTGAATCCATCGGGACAGTCATTCCGGCTTGTGGTATGTGGTAAGGACCGAACTCCTTGATGGTCCACCCGAACAGGTCGCTGTGCGGAAAGGCATTGAACGCCACCCTTTCCTCAGGCACTCCCTTCAGTCGCGAGATGGCTTCCTGTGCTTCTGCGTTGCCCAGCGGTTCGTCCGTTCCGTTCACCCGGAAGTAACCGTTCCGTATCTCCAGCGTATCGCCGGGCAGTGCGATACAGCGTTTGATGTAGTACCGTTTTATGTCCATATACATTGTGTCGCTACGGTAGGGATAAGGGTCGTTGAACACGATGACGTCGTTTCTTTTCAGCTTCCGTATGCCGGGCAATCGGGAGATTTCCACTTGCTGGTGAAACGATTCTTCCACATCGAATATCCGTCCTCCCATTATCCATTTGTTCACATAGATGTTATCGCCCGGAATCAGTGTCGGAACCATCGATTCGGTAGGAATCTTGAATGAGCTGACCGAGGTCACTTCCACTCCAAGCAACAGCAAATAGACAAGGTCCGGGAGTATGATGATGAATAGCCCCCAGTAAATTATCTTTTCCCATTTCTTTTTCTTTGCTTCTTCCATTTACGGTCTTTAATGAACGGCTTTTCCCAAATCCGGTTGCAAGATACATAAAACTTCTGAAAATTCCTTTATCTTTGTCATCTAATACAGAAGGATATGAACAGGAAGAACCTTATCATCCATATCGGCATAGGTTGCCTGCTGGCAACACTGACATGCCTAAGTTATTCCAACACCCGCAAGCAGATGTTGGAAGTGGCGGAACGTACTTTTGTAGAAGCTGTTCATCAGGAATTGGATGAGCGAAGAAAGAAATCTGCAAAAATGATTTCATATTTTTCAGGAAAGAAAAAAGATAAATACACAAGTCTAACCGTGCAGAGTTCAAAAGGAAAGGAAGATTCCTATATCTTGTCAGAATTGGAGAATAATTATAATGTTGATACGCTATTATATGAAAGAATAATCCAGTCTGCAATGGCAACATTGAACATAAGGATTAATTCTGATAGCTTAAATGACATTTGGCGAAAATGCTTGAGTCTAAATGGAATGGATTTAGAGACATTTAGTATTGTCGGTTATGCTGATAGTGACATTTCTGTTTTACGAGACTCGTTGGCTGTTTCTTTCACACCTTTACCTCTATACTATGCGGGAGTAACGAATGAAATTCGGCTGAATGGATTCATTAAATTATCTATTGGAAACATACTTAGTTTCCGTATTTATTCATTGCTATGGAGTTTGATGTTCATTGGTTGGATTATCTTGATGTTTTGGAAGTTTCCTCCGGTAAAAGCATATCCAAAAGGTTGCTATCTTTTGGGCGAAGGGGTTGTTTATGCTCCAATGGATAAATGTATATATAAAGGTCGAAGAATGATAAAGTTGCCTCCCAAATATAATGATATCATAAAGGCATTGCTAGAAGCAGAAAACTATCAAATGCATGTTGTAGATCTATTAACAACTGTTTGGGGAGCCAAGGAAACCAATGTGGATAAATTTTACACTATAAACAGTCAACTTAGAAAAACGTTAAAGAATTTGGGTGACGGTTTCGATGTGGAAAGCCTTGGAAAAGGTTACTTCCGTTTGAAAATTCCTGATTTCTCAAAACTTAAAAGACTTTGATATTCAGTATTCTAAAGGTATCTAAAGGTGCTATTTCAATGGATATTAAATTAAATCCTGTAATTTTATACATGTAGAATTTAACAAGGATATATTTATGAGTATTGTGAAAAAAGTGTGTATTGTGTTTTTCTTGGTGGTCTCAGTTTTGAATGTATATAAAACGATTCAAAAACGTTTGTGTATATCTTCTGACCATATGCTAAGAAATATTGAAGCTTTAGCTATAGAGGAGGGGAATGAATATATATGTATAGGTGAAGGAGATTTGGTTTGCCCAGTTTCAAAAATGAAAGTTGAACTTGTCTATATAATAAAGAAATGAATTGGGTTTTCTATATATTGTTGATAGTCATTGTACTATCCTCCTGTAAAGATTCACCGAGAGATGAAATAGCCCGCCTTGTCAAGGAGTGGGACGGAAAGGAAATACGGTTTCCCGGAAGCCCTGTTTTTACCATACAAGGAAAAGATACGGTCGATTTCTCCTTTCGCAATACCGAATACAAGGTGGTGAGTTATGTCGATTCCATCGGTTGCATCAGCTGCAAGTTACAGTTGGCTAATTGGACAGCTTTTATTCAAGAAATCGATTCACTGACAGGTAGAACAGTTCCTTTTATCCTTTGCCTGCATAATCCAAATGTGGAAGAAATGCGTAGAATTGTAAGGAAAGATGACTTTCAATATTCCGTTTTTATCGATGAAAAGGGCACTTTTGATGCTTTGAATCATTTTCCGACCAATATGACGTTCCAAACATTCCTGTTGGACAAGAACAATAAGATAGTTGCCATTGGCAACCCTGTTCTCAATCCGAAGGTGAAGGAGCTCTATTTGGAAAAGCTGACAGGAATGCAGGAAAGCAAGCCCAAAGCTATGCAGACGGAGGTGGGTTTGGACAAGGCGGAGATAGACTTTGGTACATTCCCGATGAATGAAGTGAAGGAAGGAAAGTTCCGCTTGGTCAATACGGGTAAGAACCTGTTGGTGGTTTACGATGTCATTACGTCTTGCGGATGTACCAAGGCTGAATACAGCAAGAATCCTGTCCGACCGGGTGAAACGTTGGAACTGACCGTTCGCTATGAAGCGGATGAGGTAGGAATATTCAATAAGTTGCTGGCTATTTATAGTAATGCTGTTGGTTCTCCGCATAAACTTCGGGTGAAGGGGCAAGTAGAATAACAAAGAAAGGATTTGCGAAATATAATATATTGTAAAACTTTAAATCATATTGAATTATGAAAAAGTATTTAAAAGTAGTTGTTATGGCTGTTTTTGTACTTGTGACAGATCTTAATGTGTACAAAGCACAAACAGATGTTAAGTTGTCAGATGCTCAGCTGAAGAATGTGGAAGCGTTAGCACAATCGGAAGGTAGTGATTGCATAGAATGGGTAGACAAAAGATGTTATAATAATTTTAGTCTGCAAATTGGGGCTAATTATTATGCAACATGTTCTGGAACTCCGACTGTTCCTGGAGGAAAATTAGAATGTGGTGCTATTTCAATTTATGAACCACTCACTCCTTGGAATTCACAAACTTGTTTACAATGTGTTAGAACAAATTGATATGATGCAGATTATGAAATATTTTAAATATATACAATGTTTGTTCTTGATTTTACTGATTTCTTGTAATGTCGGAACAAAACGTGTAGAATGGCATAATGTAATTACTTTGAGTAACGATACATTGGCAGTGCCTGAATATGTATTAGTAGGTGATACCCTTCTTTATGACGCTTTATGGCCAACAGGCATTATGGCTGTAGATAATTATATACTGATAGCCCAACATAAAGAAAAGGAATTGATTCATGTCTATAATCTGGAGGATACGACTAAGTTGGGTAGCTTCTTGCAACAAGGGGGAGGACCTAACGAGGTAAATCTATGGAACGGATTTAATCAGGTATGGAAAGAAAATGGAGAAATCAAATTGCTTGTTCAATCATATCCTCAATTTGTAGCCACATTGAATCTGAATCAGAGTCTGAAAAAAGGGAAAGCTGTTTTCGATGAACGCTTTTCTTTTGTGTCCGATTCTGCTATTGCTATTATGGCTCGTTCCAATGTCGTATATAAGATTGGTGACAGATTTTTGATGAACCGTGCACCGGATAGAATTAAAGGCTTGGAAAATTACAATGCCAGCTACCAGTGGTTTGATTATGCGGAAGACTCTCCCGGCGATGTCGTTTATGTTATGGATCAACCTCTTTACCCTCACCCGCAGCTTTATATGAATGGAGGCATTACTTATAACCCCGTTAAAGGGAAAATCTGTAGTGCCTGCCGTTTTATGAACTTGTTTTATATATTTGATGTGAAAACTAATCAGTCTGTTCAAATAGTACCAAACAACGAAGAAACGGATTTGGATGCTTATGTCAATGCGAAAAAGGACAATGTTTATTTCCAGCGGGTTGTTTCAACGGACGAGTATGTTTATTTGGCTACATACGATGGACTAAGCCAGTCTGAAACAGAAGGTAAGGGAATCAAAGTGGAGGTATATGATTGGGATGGAAAACATATCTGTCGTTTATTGCTCCCTGACAATATTTATTACATGACGGTGAAGCCGGACAACACCATGTTGTATGTAACTTTGCCGGATGGTGGAATGAAGTCTTATCGTTTGCCTGATTTTCAATAAATAGGTAATAGCATTAGCAATGGATCGCCTGTTTGCTTTCCTCTTCATTCTTTTAGGCATTATCGAAGCCATTCTGGGACTGGGACAGCTCTATGGAGTTGTCCTCTCCCGTCATAGCCAGTTCCTGTTGACCGGTTCGTTTACAATCCCGGTCCTTACACCGGATTCCTCGCAATGATATTCCCTGTCGCTTTCTATGAATGGTTGCACCGACGTAAAGAACGGAAAACTATAGCTGGAAATGTAGCTTGGGCAGCCATGCTGCTGATAGGATGCTTGATACCCTGCGGAATGAGCCGCACGGCGTGGCTGGCAGTGTCGTATTGATATCGAAGAACGTCCTGCAATTGTAGACTTAAAAGAACGATTTGGAGATTTGGAAATAGATACAGTAATAGGAAGCAACCATAAAGGAGCACTTGTCACCATCAACGACAGGCTTACCTCCAAGGTATGGATCCGCAAGCTTTCGGGGA
>SUXY01000099.1 GCA_015060705.1 Bacteroides sp.
AAGGAGTCGTCGAGCAAGGTGATGTCGCTGGCTTCCTTGGCCACGGATGTACCTGTACCCATCGACAAGCCCACTTGGGCGTGGTTCAAGGCCGGGGCATCGTTCGTACCATCACCGGTTACGGCCACTACGGATCCCTTCTGTTGAAGGAGTTGTACGAGGCGTTGCTTGTCCATCGGACGGGCACGGCTCATTACTTTGATGTCGAGTACTCTATCCAAGGCTTCTTCATCGGTCAATGCGGCAAATTCTACACCCGTGATGCGGTTACGCTCTGTATCTTCCGGCTTCCACAAACCAATCTGACGGGCAATCTCGGTAGCAGTTCCCGGAGTATCACCGGTAACAATCTTCACACCGATACCTGCCGATTGGCACTTGCCTACAGCTGCAGGTACATCGAGACGAATCGGGTCGCTGATAGCGAAGATACCCAAGAAGGTCAGGCCACCGTCGTTCACCAATTCAGCACAATCGTTGCTTGCTCCTTCGGGGATGAACTTGTAAGCAATGCCGAGTGTACGCATGGCCATGTTTTGGTAAGCCAACAATTGTTCGTTGTTTTGGGCGATGATGTCACTGGGCAAAGTACATTTGCTCATGACGATTTCTGGCGCCCCTTTTATATAAAGCACTTTCTTGCTTTGGATAGGCGATTGTACCAAGGTAGCCATGTATTTACGCTCGGTAGAGAATGTCAATTGGTTGATGACCCTTGCATCCTTACGGAGTTGGGCATAGTCTTTTCCTTGACCGTTCAACCACAAGAGCAAAGCTACTTCGGTAGGATTACCCACACCCGATGGCTTCTTTCCTTCTTCGGCTTCTTCCAGGAATGCGGTCGAGTTGGCACTGATGCCTTCGGCTACCAAATCCATTTGTGTTTCATCTACCTTTGCTTCGTGTACTTGCATCAGGTTTTGTGTCAATGTACCTGTCTTGTCGGTACATATGACGGTGATGGCACCCATGGTTTCGCAAGCGTGCATCTTACGTACCAAGTTGTTGGTTTTCAGCATACGACGCATGTTCAGGGCCAAGCTGAGGGTAACACTCATCGGCAAACCTTCGGGCACGGCTACCACAATCAAGGTGACGGCCATCATGAAGTATTTCAAGACGATGCGGGCAATGTGCATCCATTCTTGCCAACCGGTAATGCTGGTTACCGACAGATATTGGTATAAGTCTTTACCGGTAAAGATGACGAATGTCAGAATAGCAATGGTAAAGCCTACCTTTTCGATAAACTTGGCCAACTTGGAAAGTTGGATATTCAGTGGAGTTTCTTCACCGCTCTGCTCAGTCGCTTGAGTGGCCACCTTGCCGATTTCAGTTGCATCACCTACCTTGTTTACTTGCATGATACCATGACCATCGGTAACGGTAGTACCACGCATCACTTCATTGCTGGGATAAGTGGCTTCTTCATCGAACGAGGCCTCATCGGTAGTTTTATTTACCATCAACTCACCGGTCAACGTCGATTCATTGATTTGCAAGGATATGGCTTCCAAAAGGGTACCATCAGCAGGGACTTCCTCACCGGTATTCAAGATGACAATATCACCGACCACTACTTCTTTTCGTGGAATCTCTTGAATCTTTCCATTACGTTTAACGGTAACGGGTGTTTCTTCACCCACCGCATTCAGTAAGTCGAATTTCTTATTGGCGTCATATTCAAAATAAAACCCGATACCCGTAGCTAGGAAGATGGCGAAGAAGATACCGATGGTTTCGGCATATTCGCCTTCGATTACTGAGATGACAAACGAGAAAAATGCTGCCACCAATAAGATACGGATAACGGGATCATTAAATTTTTCGAGGTAGAGTCTCCACATGGAGGGTCGCTTGGGAGGGGTAAGTAAGTTCCACCCATACGTTTCCCTGCTTTCCTGAACTTGTTTGTCAGATAGTCCGTTCAAGATGCTTTCGGGTTTAGTTTTAGCCATAAGTTCTTAAAAGTTTTGAATTGAGTTACAAAATTACAATTAATATTTGGTACGCGCGAGGTTAATTAAGTCTTTTTATCAAAAAAAGCGTTTCATCTGTTGCAAGTTTCGTGGAAATGTCCTACTTTTGCACTCGCTAAGGAGAGTTCCTTTGGCTCGGACTTGTAGCTCAGTTGGTTAGAGCAACAGACTCATAATCTGGAGGTCCCTGGTTCAAGCCCAGGCTGGTCCACAAGAAAAAGAAACGCTAATTGCAAGAAATCAAGCAGTTAGCGTTTTTCTTTTTGTCTCCTTCTGCTTTGAGCTGTGTCTTGAAATCCTTGTATCTTATAGGTTTTGATGCATTTGTTTCCTAATTGTTTACCGCTTGTTGATCGGCAAAGAAAGCAATAAGCCAATTACTTCTGCATAGTTCTTCTTGCCGGAAGGTATCTGATTTCCTTTCAAGAAAAGATTGTAGGTGAAATCTTGGATACTTCCGATGAGCGGAGAATATTTCTCTCGCCAATACGCATTCTTTTGATTGTATTGTTCCTTCACTTCCGGACGAATGGTTTCTATCCACGCTTGAAAATCTTCTTTTGACAATAGATAAGAAGCATTGGAGAGGACATAAGGAAACAATCCGAAGTAGCCGCAATATTGTAGGGTTGGTAAATCAGATTCTGTACATGCCCGATAGGCCCAATAGTTAGCCTCGGCCTCATTGCTTACACCCAATAAGTGAGAGAATTCGTGGGCATAAGTAAAAGGGTATTGTACTTCAGGTAGGTCGGCATTCAATTGAGCTTCGGCAAAGAAAGGTCCCATCGACCCCAATACACCAACTTTGGAATAAAGCGAAGTGAAGATAAATGCTTTAGGCTCCTGCCACGATTGTGGTTGGGTCAATCCATAGACAGAGGGAAGGTGGGTATAAAAAGTGATGATCTGTTCTCTCAAAACGTTTTTCTCAATCTTCGTCTGAGGTTGATATGATTCATTCAAATGCTCGGTATAATCTTTCAAGAAATCCTTGAAGTGTTGTTCTTCGTATGCAACGGGAGGTGTCTGTAAACGGGTATAGATATTGAATCGGAAATAGTTCAATCCCCATCCCAAATAAAACCATATATAGATTCCAGCAAGCATTTCTGCTTCCCGTAATAGAATCTTTTTCCAATGTATACCCTTGCTTCGTTTCCAGATAGGATAAAGGATTAGCCATAAAACAAGCCCTATCACTAAAATCTCTTCCAAAGGAAAAGGAAAGAGGGAAGAAAATACCGATAAACCATACGATAATGGAGGATAAACCGTTTGGGCATACCACTCGGCCATACTCGGCATGTACTGACATAGGAAGATAAAGACTATGCTTGTAAGAAGCAAAGTCCAACGGATAAGGCTTGTCTTTTGAATCCGCATTGTTGAATTAGTGGTTTAGTGCGTCAAATACACATTACGAAATTCAATCGGGCCTCCTTCGCTTTGCAAAGCGATGTAACCTTCGGAGGTTTCGCTAGTGGCTTGATTTTGTAGTTGGCCATTGATGTATACGATGATGGAGTTCCCTTCGCAAACCACTTCTGCAGTATTCCATTCGCCTATTGGTTTTTCAAAATCACCATTACGTTCTTTTATTGGGAACTTGCCTTGGCTTTCCACCTCCGCAATCTTCGAACCGCCCAACATCACAAAGTCACCAGCTTTGCCACTACCCAATTGACATTCGATGGCATTCGGCCAAAGCTTGTCACCGTCTTGAACGTGGAGGAAAAGTCCGCTGTTCGTTCCTTCGCCTATCCAACGCCATTCCACATGAAGTTTGTAGTTGCTATACTTTTTGTCGGTGCGCATATAGCCGAAAGGATTGCCGGCAATGTGGATATTACCTTCTTTTACACCATATACTTCGGAAGTAGGGACAGAAGCTTTATCATCCAAAACACATACCCATCCTTCAAGGTTTTCACCATTGAAAAGTTTGGTTTTAGAATTGCTATTTCCACATGCATTCATGGTTATCATGAGAATCAATGTGGCTAAAAAGAATCTTGTTTTCATGATTGTAAAGGATTAAATTACTTCAAAATGTTTCAAGGCTTTGTAGATACCGTCTTCGTCTACACTGGTGGTTACGTAGTTGGCGGCAGCTTTTACTTCTTCATTGGCATTACCCATCGCTACACCGATACCTGCATGGCGAAGCATGCCGATGTCATTGCCCCCATCACCGAAGGCCATGGTTTCTTCCAACTTGAATCCGAATCGTTGGATGAATTGGTCAATGCCGTTTTGCTTGGTATTTCCCTTGGCAGTGATGTCCACGAAAGCCGGATGCCAACGTCCGAACTCACAATCATTGACATACGGAAGTACCTCTTTTTCTTGTTCGGGATTGAAGAAAGGAGTAAGCTGATAAATATCCCTTTGCATAGCCTTGTCGAAATCTTCTACAGGGAATTCCTTGACACCCAGATGTTGGTAGAAAATATAGCGAAGAACATCATCGGGTTGGCAGACGGAAGCATCGTGTTCTCCCACAAAGATGCAAGGATAATTGTTCGCTTGACAGAAACGGGCGATGGTTTGCACATCCTTCTTTGGGATAGCACTTTTATAAATCACTTCATTGCCCACATAGCAATAGCCTCCGTTCATGGTGATGTATCCATCTATCAGTCCTCGACTTTGTAGTTCACCCAAGTTGTTGATGATGAGGGTCGGTCGTCCTGTTGCAATGAATATCTGGATGCCTTTTTCGTGTGCAAGGGTCAGTGCTTCGATGGTCGAAGCAGGAATGACGTGTGTCTGGAAGCTGACCAGCGTACCGTCGATGTCAAAAAACAATGCTTTCGTCATAATGTGATGTTTGATTGATACAAAGGTAAAGAAAATCCTTATCTTTGCCGAACAAAAATACATGAATGATGCAAATCTCTCCCGAAACACTTCGCTTTATTGAAGAAAATATCCGTGCCGATGTCCGTTCATTGGCTTTGCAAGCAAAGAAATATCCGCAGGTGGATATGGCGATGGCTGTGGTGCAGATAGCCGGTCGGCAGATTGCTGAGGCGAAAGTTCCTTCGTGGCATCGCACCGAAGGTTTGTTCTATCCTAAGCATTTGTCGATGGAGCAATGTTCGTCTGAGGTGACCGCTCTCTATAAGGCAAGCTTGGTAGAAGGAGAAACCTTTGCCGATTTGACGGGAGGTTTCGGTATCGATTGCTCGTTTCTTTCCCGGAGGTTCAAGAAAGCCGATTATGTGGAACGCCAAGCCGAGCTTTGCGAATTGGCCAAGCATAACTTCCCATTGTTAGGATTAAACATTGAAGTACATAACGAAGATGGTGTGGAATACTTGAAGCGGATGCAACCGGTGGATTGTCTCTTTCTCGATCCAGCCCGTCGGGATGGCTATGGAGGGAAGACGGTAGCTATTTCCGATTGTGAACCGGATGTTTCGACGTTGGAGGATTTGTTGGTGGAAAAGGCCAAGACGGTGATGGTCAAGCTCTCGCCGATGCTCGACCTTTCCTTGGCATTGAAGACCTTGAAGAATGTTCGGGAAGTCCATGTCGTGTCGGTGAACAATGAATGTAAGGAATTACTGCTCATTCTTCAAAAACAATCGATTTCATCGGATGTTTCCATTCATTGTGAACACATCGTGAATGATTTGCATCAGCGTTTCGTTTTTACTCAAGAGCAAGAACGCATTTCGGATTGCCCATTGACATCGCAAGTCGAAGCTTATCTTTATGAACCCAATGCTTCCATCTTGAAGGCCGGTGCCTATCGTTCGCTTACTCAATCTTATGAGGTAAAGAAGCTTCATCCAAGCAGTCATCTGTACACATCTTCCCATTTCATCGAAGATTTTCCCGGTCGTCGCTTCCAAGTAGAAGCGGTAAGT
>SUXY01000006.1 GCA_015060705.1 Bacteroides sp.
GACTGGAAAATGGAAACCCTCCGCCAGCAAGTGTTAGATAGTGTAAAGTTATTGGACGAACGCCGAGGCATCCTTCACGTACGTCGTCATTTGGCGAACTCGCCGATGTTCAAGGGGATTCCTAATTTCAAAGAAACCCGTATCAACATGCTCCGTGCAGAAACGGTGAAGGACCTTTTCAGCATTCTGGATTATATTAAAGGCAATTATGCCATTTAATCAATTTTGTTCAATCCCTTCTTTGGGTGATAGTCGATGTATTTGGGCGTACCTTTGTAGTTCACGCTTCCGGTACTGGAAGTCGTAGCGTCCAATGTCTCCACCACATAACAAGTAATGTCACCCGCCGAACTGGCATTCGCTTTGACTGCATCCGCCTTCAAATTCTTGGCTTCCACATCACCACTGCTGGATGCCGAGAATTGAGCAGAGCGGCACACTCCTGCCAACTTAACATCTCCCGAAGAGCTAGCTTCGGCATCCACCGATTCGGCTCTCAATTCCTTGATAAGCACATCACCCGAACTACTAGATTCCACGTCCAAAGAAGTACATTCCACTTTTATCAAATTGATATCACCACTACTGGAAGCCTCTGTTACCAAAACATCGCATACCACGTTTCCACCTTCAATATCACCACTGCTGGATGATTTCATGTTCACTTTTCCCTTTGTCTGAAGCCCGTTCTTCAAGATAATATCACCACTACTAGATGCACGGAAAGTATGAATCGCTGGAGCCGAAACACGTACTTCTGTCTTGTGCTTGCCATTTATATTGATTCCCTCCTTCGAATCCTTTGCCCTAAAACGTATCTTCAGCATTCCATTTTCTTCATCCACTTTCACATATTCCATCAAATTGTCCGGTGCATAGATTTCAATGTTCTGACTACCCGATGTCTGAGTATACAGCACATCGATGGATGTCGCAGTCGAGATACCATCAAACTTTCCGACTTTCACTTTCTTTGTCACGTAATTCTTACTCGGTACGATGCTTTTCTGAGCGGTCATACAAGATGTAAAGGCCGACGCAACCAATGCCATAGCTAAAATAGAAATGTTCTTTTTCATAAATATATCATTTTGTGTTCATATATTCATTAGACGTAAAAGCCAAGCGAACCGTTACACCCGATTGGCACTATTTATACAACAAAAACCATGCCAAAGAGAAACATTCCTCATTATCAGGTAGATATCAAAAAAAGGGTGACCGATATCGGACACCCTATATCAAAATCGAACACCTAAACGGACAATCAACGGTTTAACACCAACCGGAAATACCTGGAAGCAAACCACTTCTTATACATCCAAGTGGAAAGGATATAAATACCTATAGCCGAAATCCAACCGGCAAAAACGTCGATGAGATAATGTGCTTGAATGTATACCGTAGCACAACAAAGCAAGACATAAAAAGGTGCCAAGCCATAACACAATTTCTTGTTGACACGCCAAGCCATAATCATCAAAATTGTAGAAATGCCCACATGCGAACTAGGGAAAGCCGCCGTCGGACGTTCACCCACTTCCTGGGATGCTTCTACCAGTTCAAAGAACAACCCTTGCTCAAAACCTGGACCCGGCAAAAGAATATCGTTATGATTGAAATAATCGCCGATTGACAAGAAATTACAAGCCGTTACATTATCCATTCCAATAGCCGGAAAATAGAATTGAGGACCAGCTACCGGCACAAAAATATAAATCAAATAATAAAGGAAGAATGATGTAACAATCACAAACGATGCCTTCTCAAACAAATCAAAGCGGAAGACAAAATAATAAATAGCCACAATCGCAATCAACGGATAGTAAGCGAAATACCCAAGGTTAAATGGCTCACTGAACCAAATATCCGGACATAGCTTACTGAATTCCACAGAAGGCTGACAACCGAACAAGAACTGTTCTGCAGAAGCAAAGAAACAATCCAGATTCGGGAACAAACGATTGAACTCGAACGTATCGGGATACCAATAAGCCAAAAATGACATCTGCACTATCATACGTATAAATGCCGACAAACGGCAAGGATACTTCTGATACAGATAGATTAATCCAAAAGTAATGGCTACAATACCGGCACGCTCCAAAAGCATGATACCCGGATGATCCATACGAGTATACAACAACACAATCAAAATGGTTGTGATTGCATTATATACCAGACTGATACGTTCCACCGCAAACAGTCCTTTCGATGATTCTACTTTTTTAAACCAGTCTAAAGCCATCCTTCTTTCTTATACCACGCCATGGTTTCCTTCACTCCCCTTTCCAACAAGTATTCAGGACAGAATCCCAATTCATTGATCAAAGGTGAAATGTCGCAACGCCAATTGCGCTGTTTCATAATATGATATTTGTCTCTATTCAACGTGCTGGACTTGCCCATACACTTTGCCCCAAGCTCTGCCAAAATAGATATACCTTTTAACAAAAATAACGGGCATTTGATGCGGAGCAACCATGGATTTCCCAATTCTTTTTGAATCAAGTCCGAAAAAGCACGGCTTTCGTACACTTCTCCATCACTTACAAAATAGGCTCGACGCAAAGCTTCAGGCTTAGCACCAAGGTAAACAGCCTGCACCAAATCCTTTACATAAATGAAAGTGATGTCCTGACGTTTGAACCCAGCTGCAAAATCCACATGTTGCTTAATGCTTTGTGCCATCAAGAAATAATCCCGTTCACGAGGACCATAGACGCCCGTCGGGCGATAAATTACATACGGAAAATCAGTCAAAGACTGCAAATATTTTTCCGATTTCAGCTTGCTTACCCCATAAGCCGTATTGGGTTGAGCCTCATCCTTCTCACTGATAGGATGATAGTTGTCTTCATGAATCGGGCCAAAGATGCTCAAAGAACTGATGTACATGAAACGTTCCGGAACCATGTCGAGTTCTTTCAACGCTTCTACGAAATGGACGGTAGCTTGATAGTTTCCCTTATCGAAATCTTCCTTGTGTAGACATTTGGTTACTCCTGCACAATGAATGATATAATCCCAACCGTCGTGTTCCTGTTTGTGTGCTTTCAGTTGTTCCTTCAACTGATTCTTGTCGCCGAAATTCAGTTCTGCAAACCGGATGCGTTCGTCCTGCAAATACTTGCGGCTACTGGTACGACGAATACCGGCCCAGGTCTGCATCCCCCGTTCCAAACCGCCTTCCACTAGAAAACTGCCAATGAATCCGCTAGCTCCAGTTACCAATACTTTTTTTCCTTCCATTCCTTAAAAAATCTTGAATAAGCCGCAAAGATACGGGAAAATCGTCATTGAATCTACATAAACTCAAAAATAATTGTTTACTTTGTAAATAGAAATATAAAAACAAACAACACCATGACGAAGAAAAAAGAAAAGAAAGCTGGCAAGCACATGAGAAAAAGCGAATTGGCTGAAAAGCTAATGACTTGGATGCAAATGCGTCCAGGCGAAGATTTTGCTACCAAACAAATATTCAGGGGATTGAATCTTACTACTCATCCTTTGAAAATGCTTTGTATGGATATCCTGCATGACATGGTGGAGGACGACTTTTTGCAAATTGTAGAAAACGGACATTATAAATTGAACAATCATGGCATCATTCTGACCGGTATGTTCCAACGCAAGAGCAATGGAAAGAATACGTTTGTACCCGATGATGGTAGCGAACCTATCTTCATTGCCGAACGGAAGTCCGGACATGCCATGCATGGCGATAAGGTAAAGATTGCCCTTAGCGCCAAGCGAAAAGGACGAAAAGTAGAAGGCGAAGTGATAGAAATCATTGAGCGTTCGAAAGAAACATTTGTGGGTACCCTGAAAGTGGATAAGTTTTATGCATTTTTGCTCACTGAAGACCGTAACCTTGCCAATGATATCTTCATTCCACGTGACATGCTGAAAGGTGGAAAGAATGGCGATAAAGCTGTCGTAAAAGTCGTAGAATGGCCTCAAGATGCCAAGAACCCTATAGGTAAAGTGGTAGATATTCTAGGACAAGCAGGCGACAACACCACTGAAATGCATGCTATTTTAGCAGAATATGGATTGCCGTATGTCTACCCAAAGAATGTGGAAGCTGCAGCAGACAAAATTTCAGACATCATCACCCCTGAAGATTATGCCGAACGCGAAGACTTCCGCGAAATCACCACCTTTACCATCGACCCGAAGGATGCAAAGGACTTTGACGATGCCCTTTCCATCCGGCCACTCAAACCGGGTTTGTGGGAAGTGGGCGTACACATTGCCGACGTGACACATTATGTCAAGGAAGGAAGCTGTATCGACAAGGAAGCAGAAAAGAGAGCTACTTCAGTGTATTTGGTAGACCGTACCATTCCAATGCTCCCGGAACGGCTTTGTAACCTACTTTGCTCGCTCCGTCCAAACGAGGAAAAATTGGCTTATTCCGCCATTTTTGAAATGAACGACAAAGCGGAAGTGAAGAATGCACGTATCGCCAAAACCGTTATCAAGAGCGACCGTCGTTTTACCTACGAAGAGGCACAAGCTATCATCGAAACGGGTGAAGGAGAATTCAAGGACGAAATCCTGAAGCTGAATGAAATGGCTCAGATTCTCCGTAAAAACCGAATGGCCTCAGGTGCCGTCGATTTCGACCGGGTGGAAGTACGCTTCGAGATCGATGAGAAAGGAAAGCCATTGAGTGTCTACTTCAAGGAATCGAAGGAAGCGAACAAGCTCATCGAAGAGTTCATGTTGCTGGCCAACCGTACTGTGGCAGAATGTATTGGCAAAGTGCCTAAGAATAAGAAAGCTAAGGTATTCCCTTACCGTATCCACGATCTACCCGATCCGGAAAGACTAGAAAACCTGAACTGGTTCGTCAACCGTTTCGGATACAAGATTCGTACCTCAGGGAGCAAGTCGGAAGTGTCGAAATCACTCAACAAACTGCTCGTTGAAGTGCGCGGCAAGAAAGAACAGAACCTCATCGAAATGGTCTCGCTGAAGGCTATGCAGAAGGCCAAGTATTCCACCCACAACATCGGACACTATGGTTTGGCTTTCGATTACTATACTCACTTCACATCGCCTATCCGTCGATTCCCGGACATGATGGTGCATCGCTTGTTGGCACGATATTTGGCGGGGGGACGTACTGCCATGGAGGCCAAGTACGAAGACCTTTGCGACCATAGCTCGGCTATGGAACAGATTGCCGCCAATGCAGAACGGGCATCCATCAAGTACAAGCAGGTGGAATTCATGAGCGAACGCATGGGGCAGGAATTCGAAGGAACCATTTCGGGAGTTACCGAGTGGGGACTCTATGTTGAAATCAACGAGAACAAGTGCGAAGGAATGATTCCGATGCGTGAACTTGACGATGATTACTACGACTTCGATGAAAAGAGCTATTGCCTCACCGGACGACGTTATCACAAGAAGTACAGCTTGGGTGATCCCGTCCGTATCAAGGTAGTGCGGGCGAATCTGGAACGCAAGCAGCTGGATTTTGCTTTAGTAGAATAATATTAATCTTTAAATAATGAATCACATGAGAATCACAACATTCATCGTATCTTGTCTGTTGGCATGCCTATCGCTTTCAGCACAGGAGAACAGTTATCAGAGACCTCCAAAGGTGATTGAAGAAATGGCATTAGCCCCTCTCACACCTGCAGTAGAATTCAATGGAGACTATACACACATGATGCAACTTCATGGCTTCTCGTATACTCCGCTCAGCGAATTGGCACAACCGGAACTTCGTTTGGCTGGTGCTCGTATCAATCCGAATACTTACAGCGTATCACGCCGTCCGGGTTATAATAAGATTGTCATTGTCAACTTGAAGGACAATGCCGAAATGACCATCAGCGGACTACCGGCAGAAAGCATCATCTGGAGTGCAGAATGGTATCCTACAGGCGACCGTATCCTCATTGCCAACAAGGAAAAGGATGGTGTATATTTGTATGCTGCTTCATTGGACGATGGTAAGGCTAGCCGTATCAGCAACCGCCGTATGAATGCTACCTTGAGCAACAGTGTTTATTGGCTGAACAATACCGACTTTCTATTCAAGGCGGTACCTGCCAGCAACCAAGGTGCTCCAGCCAAGAACCAAGTACCTACCGGTCCGGTAGTACAAGAAAACTTGGGTAAGTCTGTACCGGCACGTACTTATCAGGACTTGTTAAAGAATGGTTACGATGAAGCGTTGTTCGAATACTATTTCACTTCCCAATTGGTGAAGGTGACTGCCAATGGCGAACAAGAAATCGGTCAACCAGCTATCTACAGCCAGATTTCATTGTCTCCAGACAAGACTTTGATGTTGACCAACACCATTCAAAAGCCTTATTCATACACCGTGCCTTATCGTAGCTTCCCGACACACACCAACGTAACCGACCTCAACGGCAAGCTCGTGAAGGAATTGGCCAAGACTCCAACCGTAGTGACCGCTATGGGTTATGACACTACTTCTCCTTATCCACGTCAGTTTGCTTGGCGTCCGGACAAGGCTGCTACCATTTATTGGGTAGAAGCTCAAGACGGTGGGAACCCTAGAGGCAAGAAGCTTGAATATTTGGACGTTGTTTATCAACAGGAAGCACCATTTACAGCCGAAAAGCAAGTAGTGGTTAAAACTGAAAAGCGTTATGGTGGTATCCAATGGTGTGACGACACTTTCGCTTTAGTTAATGAAAGTTCTCGCGCTACCCGCCGACGCATCACATCCAGTTTCGTACCGGGCAGCGATGCCAAGCCAGTCGTGATTTTCGACCTCAGTACCGACGACCGTTACAACGATCCAGGTCGCCCTGTGATGACCAAGAATCAGTTCAAACGTGATGTACTTTACACCAACAAGAAGCATACCGAACTCCTCATGACCGGTACTGGTGCATCTCCTGAAGGTGACATGCCGTTCTTGAACCGTTACGACATCGCCAAGAAAAAGAGTACCACCTTATGGCGTTGCGAAGCTCCTTACTACGAATATGTATATGAAATGAAGGACCCTGCCAAGTTGCAGTTCATCACTTCACGCGAATCGCAGAACATTCCTGCAAATTTCTACTTGAAGGACTTGAAGAAAAAGAAGGAAACTGCTCTCACCGCTTTTGCCAACCCGTATCCAATGATGGAAGGCGTAAGCAAAAAAAAGATCAAGTATAAGAGAGCTGACGGTATTGACCTCACCGCTACCGTTTACCTCCCTGCCGGTTACGACAAGGAAAAAGACGGACGCTTGCCGGTCTTGATGTGGGCTTATCCACGTGAGTACCGTAATGCCAAGGATGCTGCACAGGTACGTGGTTCACAATACAACTTCTCCATCATCAAGTACGGCTCGCCTATCTTCTGGGTGACTCAGGGCTATTGCGTGATGGAAAATGTAGAAATGCCGATCGTAGGTACAGAAGATAAGGAACCGAACGATACATACATCGAACAATTGGTGATGGATGCCGAAGCAGCTATCAAGGTAATTACCGACATGGGTGTAGGCGACCCTGACCGTGTAGGTGTAGGTGGTCATTCTTACGGTGGTTTCATGACTGGCAACTTGCTTACTCACACCAAGTTGTTCAAGGCGGGTATTGCCCGTAGCGGTGCCTACAACCGTACCTTGACTCCATTCGGTTTCCAAGCCGAAACACGTACTTATTGGGAAGCTCCTGAAGTATACAATGCCATGTCTCCGTTCATGTATGCCAACCAATTGAGCGGCGCCTTATTGCTCGTTCATGGTGAGCTGGACAACAACACAGGTACCTTCCCTATCCAGAGTGAACGTTTCTATCAAGCATTGAAGGGACACAAAGCTACCGTTCGCTACGTGGTTCTCCCATTGGAAAGCCATAGCTACTCAGCCAAAGAAAACATTCTTCATCTGTTGTATGAAGAAAATGCATGGTTGGAAAAGTATGTAAAAAACGCAGGTAAGTAATAGTCGTTACATAAAAAAGAAAAGGGTGCTCCCAACAGATGGCAGCACCCTCTTTCTTTATTTCATTGGATTCCGTTTTAGCTGAATGGTTTTGGAATATTCATATTTGGTGTAATACTCCTTTTTCTCCAGAACTTGTCTTTCACCCAATTCACTGGAAATAAGACGCTTTACTAAAAATTCACCATCATTGGCTTCGCCGTCGATATCGTGAAGCGCTACCACCAAGTCCTTATCGTCCATAGCAATCGTGCGGAGGGAAGCAAACTTTCCGTCTTTGTCAGTGTAGGTTGTATCGGGAATGAGCTTATTTGTTATGGAGTCTCGACCATAAGGTTTTTCATTTTCATCCAAGTAAACATATGCTCTAGGGTTATCGATGATTACCTGAATGTCCTTCAGCGGCTTCCCGTCCTCGTCGGTCACCATACCCAGTACCCTATAGTCCATGGTATTCACCGGAGCACCATACAACGAAGGCTGTTCAGGAAAATCATCGCCGTCACCGCTACATCCGGCAAATCCCAACAAAGCCAAAGCCCCGGACAACAAGCTACTAACTTTCCATCTGTATTTCTTATTCATATGCTATTTGGTTTTCAATCGTTTCAAATGACAATAATACAATTCTCCCTGCTCGTTGCGTAGGTGCATGCCGTTGCCCTTGCAATATCGGAAATACTTGCATTCGGCACAGTCGCCCGTACGCATCCATTCGCGATTGCGATAGGGGTGGAACTTGTTTTCCCACACCTCCATGAAGTCGTCTTCGTAGATGTTCCCCTGATGATAGTCGGAGCGGATGCTGGAGCAGGACGAGATGGAGCCGTCTATCAGCACGGAACCCACTGTGATGCCTGCCTGACAAGCGTAGAAATGGTTGCGCACTTCGCCCTCGTAGTTGCCCAGAAAGCCCTCGCAGCCGTAGTCCAGGCGGATGCGTCCTTCGCGTCGGGTGGCTCGGATGAACTCCATCACGCTTCGGAAATCGTCGTTGGAGAGGTGCAGTTCGGGGTCGGTGGCGGCGCGTCCCATGGGCACGATGGTGGCTATCCGCCAGCGTTTCAGACCGATGTGTATGAGGAATTCCTTCAGTTCCTGCAGCCGGGGGAGGCTGTGCTTGTTCACGCAGGTCACCACATCGAACACCAGTCCGGGGGTGTCGGCCATCATTCGGATGGCGTTCACGGCGCGGTCGAAGCTGTGCGGATTGCCTCGCATCCAGTTGTGGTCGGTGGCGAATCCGTCGAGGCTGACGGTGGCGGTATGCAGTCCGGCTGCCATGAGGGCATCCAGCCGTTCGCGGGTGAGGAAGAGTCCGTTGGTCACCATCCCCCACGGGAATCCGCGTTCGTAGATGGCGCGTCCGCATTCCTCCAGGTCGTTGCGCATCAGGGGTTCTCCTCCCGTCACCACCACGAATACCTTGTGCGGGTCGGTCTTGGCGGCCACGCTGTCCAGCACGCGCAGGAAGTCTTCCTTCGGCATGTCGGGGGTGTGTGCGGTCTTCTTGCAGTCGCTTCCGCAGTGCCGGCAGTTCAGGTTGCACCGCAGGGTACACTCCCAGAAGAGCTGCCTCAGTGGGTGCTCCTTCACGCGCTTGTTCTCGATGTGGCGGGCGATTTCCAGTGCCAGCTTCCGCCGTAGGGTCAATGGTTCTGTTTTCATGTTTCCTGGTTTTTTGTTGATGATTGGAGTTCAGCAACCAAATCCGTGTCTAAAACACCTTATGACACATCTTCATTGGCGAAACGGATATCACTCTCCTTTCCGTTTCAGCTTCACGGACTTGGAGTATTCTATTTTCCCGGCATAGAAGAAACTGCCTTCCTCCAATAGTTTCCATTCGAGTTCATTGCGGCTGAAGCGCTTCAACTGGAACTCGCCGCCATTGGCTTCGCCGTCGATGTCCTCGAATCCCACGACCATCTTGGTATCGCTTAATGCTCCCGTCCAATGCGACTCGAATTTTCCGTCCTTGTCCGTGTAGACCGTGTCGGGAGTTAGTTCACCGGTTTCGTTCTTGGTCTTGACGGGGTTTCCTGCATCGTCGAAGTGCGCATTCGCATAAGGATTCTCCACTACTACCTGAATGTCCTTCAGCGGTTTCCCATCCCCGTCGGTCACCGTACCTACGACCCGATAAGATACCGACGGAGTGCCATAAAGCTCCATCGGGTATTCTTCATTGTCGCTGCATCCGGCAAATCCCAACAAAGCTAGGGCTCCGGACAGCAGACCGCTGACTTTCCATCTGTTTTTCTTGTTCATATATATTCGTTTTTTGGGCTGTTTCACTCTATAAATACAAAATACGTGAAAATATTGCATGGGAAAATGAAAAATTTCATGTTTTTATGAAAAAAGTGGTATTTTCGGTGCAATGTTTGGGGCTTTTCCCTATTTATGGGGTGTAAGACGGATTCATTAACCGTTTGAAAAGTGAAAAGAACAATCATTCCAATGAAAAACAACATGAAAAGACTGACCGTGTTTTGGGTGAGTCTCGTGGCGATAGTCATGGGATTCACGGCTTGCAACAACGATGCGGATGAACCTGACAACGGCTCGCGTTTCGCATTCGATGCCGACAACAGGTGCTATCTGCCCGGTGTCAAGACCATCACCTATGATGAGTTTCTGAAATATGCTGCCGGAAACGGATGGGATCATGTGTCGACTTACGAAATCAACAAGGACGGAAGCGTGAAGGAAACGGAGTATTACACAGGCATGGATGGAGTAGTTCCGAGTGACTATTATTTCGTGGAGGATAGGCTGGCCTACCGGTATGTGTCGCTGCCTGAAGGAGTCGGGTTCGAAGAGATTCCGTACATCTACCACGAAGACGGAAACCGTCTGGGATGGAACGACCGTCTGGATGACTCGTTCTTTACCCAATTCCAAATCCTGACCATCAGCGAGAATGAGTTCAAGGCCGTGGAATATTTGGCTTATCGTGCCGGAGAGAACGGTGGGCATATCTACGGACTGGCTACCTATGCCAAGATGGACGAGAAACAGCGCGAGGGATTCCTGGACGGTTATCGCGACTACATGTCTATCCATGCCGTGGAACCCATGGTCTTGGCATACAGCGTCGAGAAGGGTGTCCTCGAGATTAGAATCCTCAATTTTACCGTCGATTGCGGTGCGGAAAGCGTGGAATACGAATTCAAGCATCTGGACAACGGGAAGGTACAAGTCAATGTCGTCGAAGTGGGAGAAAACTCGGCCGATTGTTTCGATATCGTCGATCTCAAATTCACAGTCCCTGACGTGAAGGTGGGCGAAACCTATACGTTTGACATCTACAGGAAATACTTGGCGGGCGGACATCTCGCTCCTTACTTCGAAGGTGTTTCCATCCGTGTGACGGAAGGGGGCAGCGGAATCATCCCGAGGGAATAAATGAGTCTGTTTATGGGGTATAAGACAGAGATTATGTAACGGAAAACAATGAATGCTTTTTCTTTGGAAAGATAAAGAAAGACACATCGTGGACTTGATGCGGAAGGGCGAACCATCCGCCATGGACAAGTTCTACCAGGAATACGCCGATTACTTGACCGGTGTATGCGCCCGTTACATCTCCGACGAAGACACCCTGAAGGACGTGATGCAGGAAAGCCTTGTCAAGATATTTACCCAGTTCCATCAGTTCGAATATCGGGGGAAGGGCTCGCTGAAGGCTTGGATTACAAAGGTTTCGGTCAACGAGGCACTGATTCAGCTCCAGAAGGAGAAGCAGACGTACATCGCCCTGCACGGTCCGGATATCGAGAATCTGCCCGACGAGGAAGGGGAAGAGCCGGACACGAACGGAGTGGACACGGGAACGCTACTCGCCTTCGTGCAGAAACTGCCGCCCGGCTATAGGGCGGTGCTCAACCTCTTCGTCGTCGAGGGGAAGAGCCACAAGGAGATAGCCGAGATTCTCCAGATACAGCCCGGCACCTCGGCCTCGCAATACCTGAGAGCGAAGAAGATGCTGGCGGAAATGATAAGAACGTATAAACAGCAAACGGAAGACAGATGAAAAAGCAGTGGAAACAAGACATGCATGACCGGTTGAAGGACTTTCCGAAGAAAGCCCCCAAAGGTCTGTTGGACGATGTCAAGGCGGAAATGCTCCGTCGGGGCCTGTCGCCTGTGCCTACCCCTCGCCGTCGCACGGTGTCGGGTGTATTTCTCCGTGTGGCTTCCGTAGCTGCCGTGATAGCCTTGCTGTTCGGGCTGAGCCATTGGTTCCAGCGCGAAGAGAACGCCATCGTCTTCCCCGAAGTGGAAAGCAGCCTCCCCGTGAAGGTAGATGAAGCTCCCGTCCTTCCCAAGGAAGAAGCCGCAGAAAATCCTCCCACAGCCATCCCGCAAGCGAGTCGTTTGCTGGCCAAGGCCATCGTGAGAACCGATACTTTAGCAGTGTCCTCGGAGGAAGAAACCTTTGTTGAAGAAAAAAACGAAGCCGAAAAGGAAGAGCCGGATACCATCACCCTACAAACACCTGCATCCACCAAGCCTGTAGAGGTATCACCCAAGCGAAATCAATGGGCGTATGTCCCTTCGCGCAAGAAGCATGCTTCGTTCGATGTCGGAGTTTATTATTCGGGAGTGGTAGCAAAAACTAATCCGATAAATATAGTAGAATCATTAGGTGACGCTATAACTTCTCCTTCCCCCGATAATAGTCAAACAAACAATCCCGATTCCACCTCTACAGACAGCCGTAGCCTTGGCCGTGCAGCCAGCCGTTCGTTCAGCCGTAAGAAGCATGCCGAAAAGGCCAAGCATCACATCCCTATACGATTGGGTATTTCTTTGCGATATTACTTGAACGAACGTTGGAACCTTCAGAGTGGGCTGACATACAGCTACTTGGCATCCGATTTGTCGTACACCGGTCCTACTCCCTACGAGACCAAGCAGAAGCTACACTACATCGGCATTCCGCTCCAGGTGGGTGTACGCATCTGGAAGAGCGAGCGTTTCCGTGGCTACCTGTCCGCCGGCGGACAAGTGGAGAAGCTGGTCAGCGGAAAGGCGACCACCCGTTATACCGACGAGAACCAACGGCCAGGCACATTGGTGGAAACCGTCAGCGACAAGAAGCCGTTGTTCTCCGCCCTGGCCTCCATCGGTGCCGAATACATGCTGGGCAAGGACCTGAGCCTCTATGCCGAGCCGGGCATCCACTACTATTTCAAGAACGGCAACGGTCTGAAAACCCATTACAACGAGAATCCGCTGAACTTCAACATCACCATCGGGTTCCGGTTCCATTGGGAGAAATAAAACAATAGGTGGATGTGTTTTATGCACACCCACCTACTGCCATCGGGTAATCAGTAATCAAAACTCTATTCTCCTTTCCGCTTCATCTTAAAAGACTTGGAATACTCAAATTTTCCAGCATACCAAGTATCGCCTTTCTTCAGCTGTTTTGATTCGAGTTCGTTACGAGTGAAGCGCTTCAACTGGAACTCCCCACCATTGGCTTCACCATCGATGTCTTCAAATCCCACTACCAACTTGGAATCGCTGAATGCTTCTGTCCAATGCGATTCAAATTCTCCATCTTTGTCGGTATAAAGTGTGTCGGGAACTAACTCTCCTGCCTCGTATTTACTTTTAATGGGTTTTCCCTCATCATCAAAATACGTCCTTGCATAAGGATTCTCTACCACTACCTGAATATCCTTCAGTGGTTTTCCATCCTCATCGGTCACCGTACCTACGACCCGATAATTCACCGACGGAGAACCATACAACAAAGGTTCAGGTTCATCACTACTACATCCAGCAAAGCCCAACAAAGCCAATGCTCCGGACAACAAACTGCTGACTTTCCATCTGTTTTTCTTGTTCATACACGAATCTGTTTTTATTCCTTTTCATTCTATAAATACAAAGAATGGGAAAATATTGCATGGGAAACTGTTATTTTTTCACTTCACTCTCCGATTCAGCTGATTGTTCGCTTTCTCCGGTTTCGACTTCCCTACTCGCTTTCCGCTGGATTTCTTCTTTCCTTGTTGTTTGGCCTTATAGGCAAATGGATTCTTACTTGGCATAACTCATTCTTTTGCTGCAAAAATAAAGTAAATTCCTAATAAATTCGTATTTTTGTCCCATCAATTGAAATTACGTAATTATCATACCCTTATGAAGGAAGAATTCGAGTTGGTTGCCAAAACCTTCCACGGCCTGGAAGAAGTCCTGGCAAAAGAACTTACTGAGCTGGGCGCCAGTAACATTGAGATTGGAAACCGTATGGTGGCTTTTACCGGCGACAAGGCATTGATGTACAAGGCTAACTTCTGTCTACGTACCGCCATCCGTATCTTGAAACCTATCAAGCATTTCAAGGCCAATACTGCCGATGAAGTGTATGACAACATCAAAGCCATCCCATGGGAAAATTACCTGGACAACTCCAAGAGTTTTGCCGTAGATGCCGTGGTGTTCTCCAATGAGTTCCGCCACTCCAAGTTTGTGGCATATAAAGTGAAGGATGCCATTGTGGACTACTTCCGTGATACCACCGGTGAACGTCCTTCTGTCCGCATCAATAATCCGGATGTCTTATTGAATATCCACATTGCCGAAGACCGATGCACCTTGTCGCTTGACAGTTCGGGTGAATCCCTCCATCGCCGTGGCTACCGTCAGGAAGCTGTAGAAGCACCACTGAACGAAGTATTGGCTGCCGGTATGATTCTGATGACCGGTTGGAAGGGTGAATGTGACCTTATCGACCCGATGTGTGGCTCGGGTACCATTCCTATCGAAGCTGCTCTCATTGCACGAAACATTGCTCCAGGTGTTTTCCGTAAGGAATTTGCTTTCGAGAAGTGGGTAGACTTCGATCAAGATTTGTTCGATTCCATCTATAATGATGATTCTGGAGAACGAGAATTTACCCATAAGATTTATGGTTATGACAACAATCCGAAGGCCAACGAAATTGCTACTCACAATGTAAAAGCGGCCGGCTTGAGCAAGGACATCGTGTTGAAACTTCAACCGTTCCAACAGTTCGAACAACCGAAGGAAAAGAGCATCATCATTACCAACCCACCGTATGGAGAACGTATCTCAACCGACGACCTCCTGGGCTTGTATAAGATGATTGGCGAACGCTTGAAGCATGCTTTTGCTGGAAACGATGCTTGGATCTTGAGCTATCGTGACGAATGTTTTGACCAAATCGGTTTGAAGCCTTCTATCAAAGTAGAACTCTACAACGGTGCATTGGAATGTCAATTCCGCAAATATCAGTTGTTCGACGGTAAATACAAAGCTTTCCGACAGGAAAACGACGGAAAAGAATTCAAGCCTCGCCGTGACGATGTACGTTCACGCCGCAGTTCCGGTGACCGTCCGGAAAGAGGCAAGCGTTTCAACGGGGAACGTAAGTTCGAAGGAAAGCGCTTCGAAGGTGGTAAACGTTTCGAAGGAAAACGTGAAGACCGCCGTTTTGATGGGAAAAAGGATTTCAAAAGTCCTCGCAAGTTTGACTCTAGAAAAAACAATGAATGATGAAAAGAATACTTAATCTACTAGCAATCATCCTTATGACTACGTCCGTGATGATGGCACAAGACAAGAAAAGCTTCACATTGGAAGACTTGATGCCGGGAGGAAATAATTACTTCAACCTCCAGCCAAACAATTTGCATGGCCTCGCTTGGTGGGGCGATTTGTGTATCAAACCCGAAATGAGAGAGGTAAAGACCATCAATCCGAAGAACGGAGAAGAAAGTGTACTCTTTACCCTTGAAGCAATGAACAAGGCATTGGAAGCTGCCGGTATCAATCCGGTACGTGCACTCTATACCCTCAGTTACCCATGGGCGGACAAGACCGAAGTACAACTTCCCAAAAGCCAAGGCTATGCCGTATACAATTGGGTAACCGGAGCGGTAACTACTCGTGACGACTTGCCAAAGGAACCATATGCCAACGTGGATTTGAATGCTGCAAGCGGAAACATCGCTTACACTATCGGCAACAACTTCTATGTAAACGGACATCAAGTAACTGACGAACCGGAAGGCGTACTCTGTGGCCAAAGCGTTCATCGTAACGAATTCGGTATTAACGGAGGTATCTTCTGGAGTCCGAAGGGTAACTTGGTAGCTTTCTACCGCATGGACCAAAGCATGGTGACCGACTATCCGCAAGTGAATACATCGACTCGCATCGCTACCCTGGAACCAGACAAGTACCCGATGGCAGGTATGACTAGCCACAAAGTAACCGTAGGTGTTTACAATCCGGCTACCAAGGAAACCATCTACTTGAAGGCAGGTGACCCGACCGATAGATATTTCACCAACGTAAGTTGGAGTCCAGACGAAAAGAGCATCTACATGTTCGAATTGAACCGCGACCAGAACCATGCCCAATTAATGAAATACAATGCCCAAACCGGCGAAAAGGAAGGTATGCTTTACGAAGAAAAGCATCCGAAGTATGTGGAACCACAAAACCCTATCACCTTCTTGCCATGGGACGAAAACCAATTCATCCTCCAAAGCCAACGCGACGGATACAATCACTTGTATGTATTCGAAACCGGTAAGGATGGAGAATTGACACACCGTCAGCTCACCAGTGGTGAATGGATTGTAAAGAGCATTGTAGGCTTCAACGAAAAGGCGAAGGAAGTCATCATCATGAGTACCGAAATTTCTCCACTCCAAAGCAATGCCTATGCCGTAAATGTAAAGAACGGCAAGCGCCGTTTGATTGGTGAAGGAGAAGGCGTTCATCGTGTACAACTTTCCCATAGCGGAAAATACGTCATCGACAATTATACCGCCCACAACGTAGCACGCAACATCAGCCTCCTTTCTACACAGAAAGGCAAGCCAGTCAACTTGCTTTCGGCTAGCCATCCGATGGAAGCATACAACGTGCCGGAAATTACCCTCGGAACCATCAAGGCTGCCGACGGAAAGACCGATTTGTACTACCGTCTCGTGAAGCCTGTTGACTTTGATGCCAGCAAGAAGTATCCGGCTATCATCTATGTATACGGTGGTCCTCATGCACAGAACATTACCGATACATACAACTATGGTGTACGCGGATGGGACCTCTACATGGCTCAGAAGGGTTATGTGATGCTAACCGTTGACAATCGCGGAAGTTCCAATCGCGGTTTGGAATTTGAAAACGTGACACACCGCCAATTGGGCGTAGAAGAAATGAAAGACCAGATGAAGGGTGTGGAACTCTTGAAGTCCCTCGGCTATGTAGATGCTAACCGCATCGGTGTACATGGTTGGAGTTTCGGTGGCTTCATGACTACCAACCTGATGCTGACATACAACGATGTATTCAAGGTAGGTGTAGCCGGTGGTCCAGTTATCGACTGGAAGTTATACGAAGTAATGTATGGCGAACGCTACATGGATACTCCGCAGGACAATCCGGAAGGTTATAAGAATTCAGATTTGACTCAACGTGCCGGTGACTTGAAAGGCAAGTTGCAAATCATTATCGGAGCTAACGACCCGGTTTGTGTGCCTCAGCATAGTATAGCATTCCTCCGTGCTTGTATCGATGCTGGCACTCATCCTGATTATTTCATTTATCCAGGCGATGGTCACAACATGGCTGGACGCGACCGTGTACACTTGCACGAACGCATCACACAATATTTTGAAGACTTCTTGAAATAAAAAAGATTAGATATGAAACTGTTACTTTTAGGATCAGGCGGACGTGAACACGCCTTGGCATGGAAGATTGCCCAAAGCCCGAAAATCGAGAAATTGTACATTGCTCCAGGTAATGCTGGTACCCGCAATGTAGGCGAAAACGTAGCCATCAAAGCAGACGACTTTGAAGCTATCAAAACATTCGTTATAGAAAACGGCATTAATATGGTAGTGGTAGGCCCAGAAGACCCATTGGTGAAAGGTGTCTATAACTTCTTCAAGGAAGACGAAGCCTTGAAGGACATCCCGGTTATCGGTCCAAGCCGTACAGGTGCTGTATTGGAAGGTAGCAAGGAATTTGCCAAGGAATTCATGATGCGTCACAACATTCCAACTGCTGCTTACAAGAGCATTACTGCAGAAAACTTGGAAGAAGGTCTCGCTTTCCTCGAAACCCTCGAAGCTCCTTATGTATTGAAGGCCGATGGTCTTTGTGCCGGTAAGGGTGTACTCATTCTCCCGACTTTGGAAGAAGCCAAGAAGGAGCTGAAGGAAATGTTGAATGGTATGTTCGGTGGTGCATCGGCAACCGTTGTGATTGAAGAATTCTTGAGCGGTATTGAATGTTCAGTATTCGTATTGACCGATGGCAAGAACTACAAGATTCTTCCGGAAGCCAAGGACTACAAACGCATCGGTGAAGGCGACAAGGGCTTGAATACCGGTGGTATGGGTAGTATCTCCCCGGTTCCGTTTGCCGACAAGGAATGGATGCAGAAGGTAGAAGACCGAATCATCCGTCCGACTGTAGAAGGTTTGGCTACTGAAGGTATCGATTATAAGGGGTTCATTTTCTTCGGATTAATTAACGTGAAGGGTAACCCGATGGTTATTGAGTATAATGTACGCATGGGCGACCCGGAAACAGAAAGCGTCATGCTTCGTATCAAGAGCGACTTGGTGGAACTCTTCGAAGGGGTAGCCGCCGGCAATCTGAATGAAAAAACATTGGAAATCGATGAACGTGCTGCTGTCTGTGTAATGCTCGTATCGGGTGGTTATCCAGAAGCTTACGACAAGGGTTATGCCATCTCCGGTTTGGACGAGGTAAAAGACAGCATCGTATTCCATGCCGGTACTGCTGTCAAGGACGACCAAGTAGTTACTAGCGGCGGCCGTGTCATTGCTGTAAGCTCTTATGGAGCCAACAAGGAAGAAGCATTGGCACAATCGTTTGCTAATGCCCAGAAGATTAACTTCGACAAGAAGTATTTCCGTTCTGACATCGGTTTCGACCTCTAATTAACTGAGAATGAGTTTTAACAGGTTTCAGATAGAAGTGGCAACGGGAAGGTTCACCCTTCCCGTTGTTATCCTTGTATGCCTGTTATTGTGGGGAGTTTCTTTCCAAGGATGGAACGAACTGATCAGTTTGGGAATTACAACCATCATTGGCTATGTCTTGATTGAAACCAATACCGCCTTCAACCTGATTCGTACCCGCACTACGATGCCGGTATGCATTTATTGGCTGATTGCTAGCGCCTTGTTCTTCCTTCATCCATTTGAATGGACCAACTTGGTTCCATTGATTTATTTGTTAGCCACTTACCAGCTTTTCGTCAGTTACGAATCCCCTTCGTTGTCTCCTCCTATCTTTCATACGTTCCTGCTCGTCAGTTTGGGAAGTATGGTCTTCCCCCCATTCTTATACATCGTTCCTCTTTTATGGGGCAGCATGATTCCATTCCGTGCCATGAACGGGAAAAGTTTTTTAGCCAGTTGGATTGGTCTAATTACCCCCTATTGGTTTCTATTCGGCTATGGAGTTTATTTCGATGAAATGCACCTGCTGCTAAGACCTTTGCAGGAAGCGCTTCATTTTCATCCCATAGACTATCGTTGCCTGACAATCAACGAAATAACATCTTGGGCATACATTACGGTTCTATTGTTGATCAGCGGTATCCATTATTGGCAAATCGCCTACATGGACAAAACCCGTACACGCATCTTCCATTCATTCTTGGCCACTGCTGGAATATGGGTGACCGTATGCAGTATCTTGCAACCCGTGTATGTACGCGAATGGATGTCTATCCAACTCGTTTGTACCGCTTTTTTAAGTGGGCATTTGTTTACTTTAACACGAAACCGGTTCTCGGGTATCTTTTTCATTGTTACATTTGTACTATACATTCTACTAATGTCATTTAATTTATGGATGCAATACTTCAATTCATGATTGAGTGGGGCTATTTAGGCATGTTTCTTTCTGCCTTGATAGCCGGTACAGTGGTCCCTTTCAGTTCGGAAGCGGTACTGGTAGCTTGCATCAGCATGGGATTGAACCCCGTAGGATGTGTTTTGGCGGCTACTGCCGGAAACATGATTGGAGGTATGACCTGCTATTGGTTAGGTACATTAGGGAACATGAAATGGATCGAGAAATATTTCGGAGTCGACCAAAAGAAGCTGGAACGTGCCGAACGTTTTGTCAAAGGGCGTGGAGCCTGGATGGCTTTCTTCATGTTCATACCTTTTTTGGGGGAAGCGATTGGAGTCGTTCTTGGACTGATGCGTGCCAATGTATGGATTACTTCCCTATCCATGTTCCTCGGAAAATCGTTCCGATACATCGCCATTGCTGCTACGGCATTGGGACTGACCACTTTATTTGCTTAAACTTATGAAACTAGAACAAACAGCCGACGGAAGCTTTACCCTCTACGTACCCGAACTCGACGAACACTATCATTCGGTAAAAGGAGCCTTGACTGAATCGCAACATATCTTTATTGATATGGGGTTGAAACATTCTACGGTTACAGAACCTCGTATCCTTGAAATCGGACTGGGCACAGGACTGAACTGCTTCCTGACCTTGATGACGGCCGAAGAAACCCAACGGAAAGCACATTATACGGGTATCGAACGATTCCCTCTAGACATCGAAACGATTAGCCAACTGGACTACCCTTCCATCATCGGTAAGGGACACGAGGAAGACTATCTGGCCATCCACCAAGCACCTTGGCAAGAAGATGCCGTATTGTCGCCTTGGTTTACTTTGCACAAAATTGAAGGGGATTTCACTCATTATACCTTCAACAAAGGATATGACATCATCTACTTCGATGCTTTCGCACCGGAAAAACAACCGGAAATGTGGGAGCAATCCTTATTCGATTCCTTGTACCACGTATTGAATGAAGGGGGAATCTTGACCACTTATTGTGCCAAAGGAGTCGTAAGAAGAATGCTACAAGCTGCCGGCTTCGTCGTAGAACGATTGGCTGGCCCTCCGGGAGGTAAAAGAGAAATATTACGAGCAACCAAACCTATTTCTGAATAAATGAATCCTATTATCCAAATCAACGGACTTTGTGCCGGATATGACGGCAAGACCGTACTCAACCAAGTGGATTTGGCAGTGTATGAAAAGGACTTCTTGGGTATCATTGGCCCCAATGGAGGTGGCAAGACTACGCTCATCAAATGTATTTTAGGATTACATCATCCGCTTCAAGGACGCATCCGCTTTTACAAGAATGGTGAGGAAGTGTCTGAGATAACGATGGGATATCTGCCTCAATACAACAGTATCGACAAGAAATTCCCCATATCGGTATACGAAGTGGTGCTTTCCGGCCTCAGCAAGCAAAAGTCCCTCTTTCGCCGATACAGCAAGGAACAACACGAACAAGCCCGCCAAATGATTGTCCGCATGGGACTGGAAGGTCTGGAAGAACGCTCTATCGGTAGTCTGAGTGGGGGACAACTTCAACGGGCCCTGCTGGGACGAGCCTTGGTTTCGAATCCGGAAGTGGTTATCCTCGATGAACCGAATACGTACATCGACAAACGTTTCGAAGCCAAGCTTTATTCGTTATTGGAAGAAATCAACCAAGAACGGGCGATTATCTTGGTCAGTCATGATATTGGTACGGTATTGAAAAATGTCAAGACCATTGCCTGTGTGAACGAAACGGTTCATTATCATCCGCACACCGAGGTGCCTACCGAATGGTTGGAAGAACATTTCGGATGCCCGATTGAGATGTTGGGACACGGCACATTCCCACATCGTGTATTGAAGTGCCACCACGACCATTAACACTAGAAGAATGAAGAAACTGATATACATCCTTATCTTATTGGTTTGTTGCGCATGTGGAAATACAGCGCAAAAGGACGAAAAGCCGATACTGACCGTCACCCTCGAACCCCTCCGCTATTTCACGGAAGCCATAGCGGGCGACCATTATCAAGTGGTAAGTATGGTACCAAAGGGAAGTAGTCCGGAAAGTTATGACCCTACCCCTCAGCAATTGGTCAACCTCAGCCGAAGTCAAGCTTATCTACGCATCGGTTATATCGGCTTCGAACAAGCTTGGATGAAAAGGTTGGAAGAAAACAACCCCGACATGAAAGTATTCGATACCTCCCAAGGAGTGGATTTGATTCGGGGAGAAGGTCATTGGCACGGAGACCATTTTCATGAAGGAGGGGTAGAACCACACATCTGGAACTCTACCCGCAATGCTAACGTCATAGCCAACAATATCTATACGGCTCTTTGCGAACTGGATGCTGCTCATGAGGCCGATTACAAGCACCGTTTGGACTCCTTGAAACAAATCATTAACCAAACCGATGCAGATGTCCGCACGTCTTTGGAAAATGCGGATAGCACTTTTCTCATCTATCATCCGGCGCTCAGTTATTTTGCACGAGATTATGGATTGAAACAGATTAGCATTGAAGAAGGAGGAAAAGAGCCTTCACCAGCCCAACTGAAAGCCTTGATTGAGGCTTGCCGGAAGGAGAATGCTCATACCATCTTTGTTCAGCAGGAATTCGACCAACGAAATGCCCAACTCATCGCTGATGAATTGGGCGTAAATGTCGTTTCTATCAACCCATTGAGTTACGACTGGCCAGAAGAAATGCTTCGTGTAGCACAAGCCTTGAAACGATGAGAAGTTCACCACAGAGTACACAGAGTTCCACCGAGATTCTTCGCTTGCTCTAAATGACAATAAGTGTTAACAGATAAAACTCCGTGAGACTCTGTGTACTTTGTGGTGAAAATAATTAAATCACTCCACGTACTCGATCGTCGAATGCGGTAAGAGCTGCCTTGGCTCCTTCGCCCATAGCGATGATAATCTGCTTGTAAGGCACGGAGGAAACGTCACCGGCTGCATAGACACCTGGCAGATTGGTACGGCAATGAGCATCAATCACGATTTCACCGATGCGAGTTTTTTCCAACTCAGCGAATGGCTGACTATTGGCACTGAGGCCAATTTGTACGAATACACCATCCAATGGCAATTCGTGAAGTTCTTCTGTCTGACGGTTCTTCAACTGGAGAGCCGTTACCTTATCGCCATTGCCCATTACCTTCATCGTCTGTGTCGAAGTAAAGATTTCCACATTCGGAAGACTCTTTGCTTTGTCTTGAAGAACTTGGTCGGCCTTCAAGCTATCCATGAACTCAATAACCGTTACCTTCTTGCAGATACCCGCCAAGTCAATCGCAGCTTCGATACCCGAGTTGCCACCTCCTACTACGGCTACTTCCTTGCCCGCATAGAACGGACCATCACAGTGCGGACAGAACGCCACGCCACGACCGATGTATTCGGCTTCGCCTTCCACATTCAACCGACGCCAACCGGCACCTGTTGCAATGATAACTGCCGGCGCACTGAACACTTCGCCCCCCTTCACGGTCACTTGCTTTTCCTTACCTTGGAAATCGGTTGACTCAATGCGGCGGTTCTCGAACAATTCAATCGGATAGTGAGTCAAGTGCGTACGGAGATTGTCCGCCAATTGGCTACCCGTAGTATAAGGTACGGAAATCAAGTTCTCGATACCCACAGTTTCTTTCACTTGCCCACCGATGCGTTCCGCCACCATCGCCACCTTCAATCCTTTACGGGCCGAATAGATAGCCGCTGATGCCCCGGCAGGGCCACCACCCAACACTACCACATCAAACGTACGATGGATAGGAGTATGGTCTTCGTTTTCAGTTTCTCCGGAAGACGGATAGGCTACCTCCAGCTTCTCCAACAGTTCTCCCAATGATCCACGACCTACATGAAGCATCTTACCTTCGGCAAACACCGCCGGTACGGCTTGAACACCCAACTTATCCACTTCGTTTTGGAAGAGGGCACCGTCCACCATCTCGTGACGGATATTCGGATTCAGCAAAGCAAAGATGTTGAGGGTTTGCACCACATCCGGACAGTTGGTACAGGTAAGCGATACATAGGTCTGCAAGCGGATGTCGCCCTTCAAGGCACGGACACGTCTGGCTACCCCCTCATCAGGCAGGTTCTTTCCCTTGCCATCGGCATTCAGTACGGCCAGCAAGAGCGATGTAAACTCGTGTCCGTTCGGAATACCCCGGAAGGTAATGCCCGTTTCTTCACCGTTCTTCAGCAATGTGAAGGCCAAGGTATCGCCATCGGCTTCATGGATTTCGACCTTGAGATGCGGTGAGGTACTTGCAAAATCATTGAGAAACTCTATCAGCTGACTGCTCTCCTCACGCAGAGGAGACTGGCTGATACGGAATGTATAATCGGCTTCCAGATTGCGGAAGATTTCAGTTACTTGTTGGAGGATAGAGGTTTCTAACATAGTTGTGATGAGTTTTTAAGTGATTATTTTCCCCCTTATGAAGGGGGAAAATTGTTCTTTTAGATTTTACCTACAAGGTCAATGCTAGGCTTCAATGTTTCAGCGCCTTGTTTCCACTTAGCAGGACATACTTCACCCGGATGGTTCGCTACGAAGAGAGCTGCTTCTACCTTGCGGACAAGTTCGTCTGCATTACGGCCGATGCTGTTGTCCTGGATTTCGGCAATCTTTACCTTGCCTTCCGGATTCACGAGGAAAGTACCGCGATACGCCATACCGTCTTCTTCAATCATTACACCGAAACCACGGCTAAGAACGCCTGTCGGGTCTGCCAACATCGGATACTTAATCTTGCGGATGCTTTCAGATGCATCGTGCCATGCCTTGTGAACGAAGTGTGAGTCAGTACTTACAGAGTACACTTCAACGCCGAGGCTCTGAAGCTTTTCATACTTTTCGGCGAGGTCTACCAATTCGGTCGGACACACGAAAGTAAAGTCTGCCGGGTAGAAGAAGAAGATGGCCCACTTGCCTTTTACATCGTCGCTAGATACGGTGGTGAAGTTACCATTGTGATATGCCTGTACTTTAAATTCAGGAAGCTGAGAGTTGATAATTGGTGTCATAATCGTTTTCTTTATTTAATCGTTAATACTATTTGTTTTCTTTTTCTGCTACAAAAATATAGCAAATTTTCCGACTAAAACAAGAAAACCGATTGAATGGTTTTATATGGGTATAGACCTTATCTATAAGCTTTGTTAATCCATTGATTATCCGATACTAAACCAACACTTGACCAGCTCCGAGCTTCCACATCGCTTTCGGTACACCGGCTTGAATTTCCTTCACCAACACCTCCAACAAGCTTTGACGGATGAAGTTGCGGTTGGTAATCATAATCAACTGACGGGTAGGTACAGGAATGGCAAACGGACGCACCAGTTCTTTCTGCGAGTCACAGAGCTGCATGGCGGCCAATTCCGGAATAAACGTGATACCCATGCCGCTCTCTACCATGCGCATGAATGTCTCCATGCTGCCCAGATTGTAAGCCAACTGGCTGGTTTGTGAAGACTTCATCTGACAGAAGCGTACCATCTGGTCGCGGAAGCAATGCCCTTCATCCAACAACCAAAGCTGACTGCTTTGTGCCACATCGGCCGTACGAATCACTTCTTTTTTAAATAAGGCATCTTCGCGCGATACATATCCCACATACTTTTCATAGAAGAGCGGAGTCTGCGAATACTCTTCCAGTCCTTCAATCGTAGCCAGGATACCAGCATCGATGTCCCCTTGAATCAAGGCTTCCTTGATTTCGTGCGTCTTCATTTCCTGCACCCGGATATCGAGTTTCGGATAGCGCTTCATCAGTTGAGGGAAGAACCGGGGCAACAGATAAGGAGCAATGGTAGGCAAGATGCCGATACGGAACATCCCTTCCAAGGACTGCTTTTCTTCCTGAACGATATCCTTGATACTATCGGCTTGCGAAAGCACCTCACGAGCCTGACGAACCACCTTCTCCCCTACCGGCGTAGGACAAATGGGCTGACGGTTACGATCGAACAGTTTTGCACCGATTTCTTCTTCCAACTTACCAATCATGGCGCTCAGGGTAGGTTGGGTCACGTTACAAGCATCGGCTGCCCGTCCGAAGTGTCCATGTCGGGCTACAGCCAAGATATATTCCAGTTGTTGCAGAGTCATCTTAAAGGGTTGTTTGAGTTATGTGTTCAAAGGTAATGATTTCCTTTGAAACAAGCAACGGTTACACCAGTCTGTCCAGGAATTTTGTCAAACTATCTTCTTTGTCGATGCCCAACTTCTCTTTCAGGCGGAGTTTCCTCCGGCTCACCGAATTACCGCTGATGCAATAAATCTGCGACAGGTTCTGGAGGCTCATGTGGATTTTCACCAAACAACAGAAGTTGATGTCCTTCTCCGTCAGTGCCGGAAATTCCCGCTTCAACTTTTGTGTAAAGTCCGGATAAGCGCTGTCCAGCATCAGCTGAACATCTCTCCAGTCCACTTCCGAGAGCAGGATGCGCCCCTCATTGCCTTCCAGTTTCTCCAGCACATGGATGCGTTTCAGCAGTTCCTCCCGCATCAAGGCATTCTTTTCGCGGAGCATCGCCTCCTTCATGCGGAGCGAAGCCATTTCTTCCTGCTGTTTCAATGCCAAGTTCCTCCGATGGAAGAAATGGACCATCCCTGCTCCTACCAGCAGAATGATGAATACCGACAGCCCCAATATCAGGATGATGTGGTGTTGCCTTTCCATCTGAAGCTCGTTCAGCTTGTTTTTCTGTTTCAAGGCAAGGTAGTCGTTCTGGTCCTTCTGAATCAGGATATCCTTGAACAAATCGTTCCGTGTATCTGCCTCCTCCAGCCACTTCCCCATCCTTTCGTAAGCCAGGAGAGCCAAATGTCTATCCGGACCGTCCGCCACTATCTGATAATGCTTCATAGCCGAATCCGGCTGATGCAGATGCATCCGGATATCCCCTTCTATCAGATTGACAAAAGGCACATCCTCTCGGGTCATCACCTGGCGGAGCTTCTTCAGATAGGCTTGAGCCAACTCGGTATCTTTCACTTGTGCCAACAAGTCCACCATCCGCGAAGCATAGAGGAACACTTCCTTGTCCGTACCCTTTTCCAGGATACGGTAATAATGTGCCAACAATGAATCGGGAGGCAGGCTATCGGTATTCTTCACCTGTCCTTGCACAGTCCCTACCATTGCTCCCAGCATCAGGAGCCAATAGACCAGTCTTTTCATTTTCTTGTCCGATGTTTTCCGTAGATGATGTAATTATTGTCATTCCTGTCGATGGTCGCTTTCAGTTCCAGCAGCCTTTGCTTTCGGGGCGTATCTCCTTCGGGACACTCTTTCAGGAATCCTTCTATCCGTTCCAATAATGCACCGGGCAGGATGTTCTCCGTGTAATATCCACCGAAATCTGTCAGCATTTCTATCGGCTCATCGCACATCCAGTCGTTGTAGATGCGGCAGAAACCTCCCTTCAGTGTCTCCTTGTCGATGATGAAATACCGCTCCTGGTCAGACATGTACGAATCTTCCGTCATTTGTTTGGAAGTGGCCACCCTTCCGTAGAAGTACAGAGGCAGTTCCCGATAATTGTGCAGACAGATGGGCTTTTCGCCGAAGTCTAGGGTAAAGTAAGGTACCGGATCCGCATCCTGCAAGTTCCACAGATAGAGGGTGTCCTTTCTCAACTCGAAGAAAGGCGACACATGGAAACTCCATTGCCCTATTTCTTTCCGGAAGACAATTTCATTGCTGAAGTTCGGTTTCAGCTTCAGGTGACGGGGCGGTATACTCATACAGAGGTTTCCCTCCAGGTCCTGCACCCATGCCATGTTCGGCAGATAGCTGAAAGGAAGCGAAAGCACCGCCACCCGGTTCTTTTCCACATCCACTTGGAATACGCCCTTGGGGACGTACATCTTCGGATGGGGCAGATGCAAGGGGATGCTCCCCTCGTACTTGCCTTCCAGATTATAGGACAGGATTTCACGGGTTCCCTGCTGCAGCAGATAGATTCGTCCGTTCTTTTCGTCTATCTGCACATCGTATATCCACTTATATTCGTCCGTACCCAGACCGATGTTTCCCACCTTGCACACGAAGGTTCCATCCTTGCGGAAGAGTTTGCAAGGAGTCTTCCAATTGACTACCAACATGTAATTGTCGGACATACAGACATAGCCCGGTTCCACCAAGGCCTCCTCCCGATTTTCCAAGCGGACTATCTGTAGCTCTTCCACCAAAGCACTGAGCGGAAGATTCATCGTATCTTTCAGCAGGTCGAGACTGGCGACAGTGAGTGGATGCCCGTTCACCGTTTCCATTCTTGCCACTACGGGCATATCTTTCCATGCCGGATGCCGCTTTCCTGTGGGCGAACAAGCCGTTCCCAGTAGGATTATCAGCAGAAGTATCAGTTTTATGTTTTTCATTCTCACGTGCAAATTTCTATCTTTCGTCCTATAGGTATGTAATGAACTTACAAAGTTAGAGTTTAAATTTAAGTCTGCCAAAAAACGGATATGGACATTTTCGCTTTTTATCGTTTGTAACATGCTGATAATCAAGGATAGTTAAAATATCCATGTGGACATTTACATGAAGATATTCGATTCCAGAGAAATTTCAGATAAGAATATGCACTTTTTACCGTATAAGAAGACTCATAACCGTTCCATCTTGAGAGACCTTTACCGCAAGAATTCACTCAAAACTCCTTGCACTCCTGCAACCGGAATTTAATGGTTTGTGAATCAGAATGAAATCGGTGGCAGGAGTGCTGTAACTTCAATGTTGCCCCTGCCATTGTTTATTGCAAGCAATTCTTGATGAAAGTTTCTATGTCTTTAGAAGTGATGTGATAAATAGGATTTAATTGTTCGAAATGTTCGTCGCGCACAAAGCGATTCCCATTGGTAAGCATAGCCAACAGATTTTTGGTTTTCAGTCGATGACCGGAATAAGTTAAGGCCAAACTTATCATTTCCTGAATTGGAATTCCTGTCTTTAATATGGAATAGATGTCATAATAGTCTCGGAAATTACTACGTCGCATCATTACTTCCATTTTCATAGCACCGATAGACTTGACATCTGCCAATTTGAGATTGTTCAAATAAGGAATTGCCTGGTTGACTGGAGAATACTTTGGAGAAGCATAAAATGAGAATTTCACCCCTTCTACTAAAAATTCTACATGGTCTATATCTAAAATGTCACGATGTTGTATTTCGCCGATTGTGGATAATTCTTTTTCTATCTGATACCAAGCTACTTCCTGCTTATCTGTTTTGGAAGTTCGCCATGTCATAAAGTCCAAATCTTCGCTTTGGCGAGTATTAATTTGTAGTGACAAAGCTGTACCGCCTACCAAAAGGTAGGGTTTGATACATTCCAAAGCAGATACAGCTTCGAAGATGTGTGATGTATGTGGTGCCAATCCTTTCATACAAACATTTTGTTGAAGTGACGGGTTGCCATGGATTTGATATAAGCATCAGGGCATTTTGCCTTGAAGTAGTACCATGCCAAGAAACGGTTCAATGAATATAGATATTCTTCTTGCGGTATCAAGTGTTCCAACCATACTTGCTTGATGGTACGATAAGGGTAAATTTTAAACAGTAAGTCTATTTCTGCCAAATCGAGGTGCAATAACGTTTTCTCAATCAAGATTTCGTCTGAAATATCCTTGATTGATTCTTCGTTATAAGACCAGAAACAATGTTCTTGCTTTAACTTCGACAACAACTCTGACTTGATAGCATTTATCATATACCTTATTTTCTTCTGCAAATTTACGATATTTTGTGCAGAAAAACAATCATTCGTTACGTTTTGTCATATCCCTCATCGCTTCCAACAAAGCTTTATTCAAATATGACCATCACCCATTCGTTTTCTTTCAACGCTTCTACACCTTTTATCTGCTTCTGCAATGCCGGGG
Source organism: Bacteroides sp. (assembly GCA_015060705.1). Classification (GTDB taxonomy): domain Bacteria; phylum Bacteroidota; class Bacteroidia; order Bacteroidales; family Bacteroidaceae; genus Phocaeicola. Next base: position 29,778 of record SUXY01000006.1, read on the forward strand.
TCAATGCCTTGGAAGAATAATATCGATACATTTTGCCGTTTCCATAGGCTTGGGGCCACCAATCCAAGCCTCCCAACAAATCGCCATCCAGCATCGCATCCGTCAGTTCCTTGGGTTGCGGCAGGGTGAAGAACTCGCCCGTTTCCTTGTTATATACCAACGAATAGAGCTTGACGGCCTTCTTCTCGCGGTTAATCGGACTGTCGTGTCCTTGAGACATACGGATGAAGATGAACTTGTCCGTCTCTATCCATCCTTCTATCAGATAAGCACGGTCGATGTTTGCCCCACTGATAACTTCTTTTCCCGTGGCATAATGCAGGCTTCCGAAGTCCAACTGATACACGGCTTGAAGCGTATGGTTATCGACCAACCGATACACCGTATCATCGTAAGGAAGGCGGACGAAGTGCTGCCCGTCCAACGAATAGGCCGAAATGCTTTCGCCATTGCGGTAGTCAGCCGTAGGCAGATAGTCGGGCATCAACTCAAAGCGACAAAGGGTATCGCCCCTGAAGGTATGCGTATAAAACTTCCCGGTATTCTTCTTGTAAGTAATGAATGCATCGGAAGTGAACAACAAAGGATACACTTCGGGCGACAAGCTTTGATAGTCCTGCGTATGCAAGACCGAATCACTTTGCATCAGTTTTTCCAAGGAGAAGGTAGCCATTCCGCCACCCTCATAACGTGCCCGGAATTGGCATTGTACGATTCCTTTTTCCTCATCGACACGAAGCGGCTTGCAAAGGGTGTATTTATAAGTATAGGCATACGCCTTTTCATAAAGCTTATAATGACACACATTCTTCACCAGCATCCGTTTCTTGTGATAAGCACTGTCCAACAGATACAGACCCTCCGTATCGAGGAACAGATAGCCATCCTTATACGGCTGAGGAAAACTTAAATCCACCGCCCAAAGCGGAACCATCTTTACCGAGCTTCCCACTTCACTCATCTTCATCGGACGGACATTCTTTAATGCTTGCTCGATGTCCAGACGGACACCACCCTCGTTCTTGACCACCGCTTCGTAACGGATGCCCGGCACTACGATGTCCTCTTCCTTCAAGGTAGCAGCCTTCACTTCTTCTGCCTCCTTTTGGAACTCCGGTTTCACGAAAGTCCGAGGCATCGATGGCGGAGGAGTAAGCTTGCCCACGAATACGTAATTATTCTCATCCTCATCGATGGAGGCTTTCATCTCTTCCAGCTTCTTGCGACGTTCGGCATCGAGGGAAGTATTTTCTTTCAGCACTTTCTCCAAGAGATCGAGCAAATCGGCAGGTTCGATGTTCAGCGTATAATAGCCATCCAATCCTTCCAACCAAGACACGGGAGCATCTCCCAACCAATCGTTGTACAACCGATAGAAGCATCCCTTCCCTGTCTGCTTATCTACCAGATAGTGTTTAGGGTCGGTCGAAGTCGTCTGTCGTTCATTGATTTGCAGGATGGTAGCTATTGTCCCAGCGTAATGATAAGGATATTCACTATAACTATGTATTTGAAGTTCCTTGCTACCTTTATCTACCCAATAGACAGGTCTCAGACTTCCCTTGTCCATATCCAGATGATGAATGGGGGCATCCTTCAATCCGGTAATCTGCACACTCAGCTCATCCGTGGCTTTTAAGGAAAGCACCTCATTGCTGAAGTCGGGCACCACCTTGAAATGCTCCGTTGAAGTCTCGCTGATGAAGTTCCCTTCCATATCCTGCACCCAAGCCACCACCGGCAGATAGTCGAACGGAAGCAACACCACCCCAATGCGGTTGTTCTCGGCATCCACCTTGATTCGTCCTTTCGGCACACGGAGCTTCTCGTACTTCTTGTTCAGCGGAATGTTCTTCTCAAACTTCCCCTGCAAGTCATACACCAGGATGGAAGTGGCATTCCAAGGCAACATATAGATTCGTCCGCTCTTCTCGTCTATCTGCACATCATAAACCATCGTGTATTCACCGGGACCTTGGCCGATACTTCCCATCGTACCCACAAACGTACCATCCCGACGGAAGAGCTTGTAAGGAATATGACTATCGGAAGCGACCAAGAGATAATTCTCGGAAACGGACACACGCCCTTTTCCCACCAAGGCTTCATCCCGATTGTCGAGTTTCACCATTTGCAGGTCTTCCACGAAATAACTCAAAGGGAGGTCGATGGTATCTTCTATCAGTTCAAGGTTACAGACAGTCAGCTCTTGTCCATCCCTTACTTCCTGATGCGCCACCACCGGCATATCTTCCAGCGAGACTGTCTTCCGATTTCCTCCCGAACAGGCAGCCAATGCTATCGCCATCACTGCTAAACATACTTGCTTTGCTTTCATATCTGATGTGTTTTACATTTTATCATTACCAATACTTGATTATCATCTTCCTTTACCCGATACTTCTTGGCGAATTCGTCGGGACACGCATCCGCACCGGCCACACCTATCAACAAATTCGGATAAACACAAGCCAAAAGAGTAAAATCGGGGCCACCCCAATCATTCGTTATTTTCTGTTCTCCATTCTCATCGAACACATTGAAGAACTCTCCCGTTTCCTTGCGGAATGCTCCCAACAAAGGACCGCCTTGCACACTCGATGTACACATACATTTATAATTAAAGAAAAGGTATTGAGGGGTATCGTAGATGTAACTGATACGCAATCCGTGAGCCATATCCAGAACTTCTTCCCAAGTCTGTTCGAGGTCCAGACGATGGATGCCCGGATGGATGGAAGCATAAGGAACAGGCTGCAACGAACCGGAAGGGAAGTAATACAAGGAATCATTGTATGCCTCTTTGTAGGCCGTAGGATATTGTGAGGAAAATTCATTCTCCACCCAATAGTTCTGCACCGGTTTCTTCTCGCGCCAAGCATTCGTATCTATGCAAGTCAAGGAATCACCCTCGGCATCCAGCACCAACCAACTGTATGCATCTTCTTTCTTGGGGAACTGGTCGTCACTGATATAAGCCGCCAACTTGCCATCTTTCAAGGCCAACAAACGATAAGGTTGCTTGGTCAGTTTGATGTCTTTTATCCAATTCCCTTCCCAATCATACTTCTTGATCCGATTGAGCATATCGAGAATGTAAAGACTTCCATTATCAACAACCAACTGATAGCACCAATAAAACTCCTTGGGCCCGTTACCCTTGTTTCCAATGTTACGCAAGAACTTCCCTTTGTCGGAAAACACATATACGGTCTTGGAGTAATCGTCCATCACATAAAAGGTACTATCTTTATAGCGGAAGTGGTCGAACTTCTCAGCCAAGACACATTGAGGGGTTGTTTCCAAAGGAACATACCACACCGAGTCCGCCAATTCACTCAACTTCAACTCCCTTTGGGAAGCCAGCAAATCATCCGGCATCGGATAGGTAATGAACTTGCCTTCTTCCTGCTTACGTTCATCGCCATACGATTGCTTTCCTCCCGAACAGGCAGCCAATGCTATCGCCATCACTGCCCAACATACTTGCTTTGCTTTCATATCTTTATCTTTTGGTACAAAGTTAAGGACTAAAAATGGAAGTACAATGAAAAGGTGATGTACATTTTTAAATCTTAAAAAATCTTTAATTGTTTAATTTCCAACGATTTAATCATAAGCATGTATTGACCATGATGGACATTTCATTTTGTGGGTAACCATTAAACGCCTAAAATTCCCCAAAGCTTGTCTTTTCATTGAATATGCATACATCAAGAATTCGCTCAAAACTCCTTGCACTCCTGCAACCGGGAGTTAATACCTTAATGTACTAAAGCAAATGCGGTGGCAGAAGTGACCAGAAGCAGCTCCATACGTGACTATAAGCGTGAGGCAGTCCCATTAGCTGGAACCATTTTTCCCATTAGCTGGTACCAAAAGTTCCACTTAGTGGGACAAAAAGTTCCAATAGGTGGAAAAGTTGGAACTAAATTTTGTTGGATGAGGAAGGACGATGCTTTGGTGACAGAAAGGTGACAGGAGAATCCGGTCCTTGCACCATAACACACTGAGAATCAATAAGTGTTGAAGGAGTGACAGATATTTTGACGCAAATTAAATTCGATGGGTTTTTGAGGCTTTGGGGATGCCTTGAACTTATATAAAATCCCGATGAAAGAGCGATTTTTGCCCATTTCATCGAGATTTCGGTTTCTAATTCTTATTTCTTGAACTCAATCACCATCAGCACCGGATTGTCTTCCTCGTGCAACTTCTCGGCAATGCTTTGGAGAGTGCCTTTCAGCTTTCCTTCTGCCAACGCTTCCTTCAGCTTGAAGGCTTCCATCAAGAGGAAACAGCGATTGGAACTACCTGCACATTGCTTCAACTTATCCAAGGTAATGTTCAGCGAAGGATAGTCGCTATGGATGAAAGTAGGCTGAAGGATGGACTTCTGCTTACGATCGTACGCCACAAAGGTACTTTTCGTATCAGTAGCAGCATTGCCTTTGAATTCGAGTAAGGCTTGTTGGCGCTTGAAGAAATAATAACGGGCATTGGCACCGGTTATCACCAAAAAGTAATCCTTGCCGACAGCTTCCTGATAGGAAGGAGTGCGCTGGACAAGGGGAGTCAAGGCATCCGACTTTTCTATCCGATAGATGACATCAGCGGTGACTTCGTTCACATAGACTTCATCGCCCAACTTATAAAGCGAGCTGACATGCTTTGCATTCAACTTCATATCACCAAACGGCCCTCCCGTCGCTTTCACAATGTTTTCGTCCGTCTTGGTAAAAGGAAGGGAAGTGGCGCTTCCGTCCTTCTTCGAGAACAATGTCACCGGTTGGTAAGGAGCGAATTGACGGCCATCCGGGTTCTTGTAATAGATAAGGTGCGTGTCCGAATAGTGGTACATATCGCCTTCACGCATCGTTCCCTGGGAGTTGAGGGTACGAAGATAGGTTCCGTCCGGAGCGTAAATACGAATTTTCTGACGGAAATTGTCCTGTACATAGACTTCGCCTTGCTTCCAGTCCACATCCAGATGATAGATTTGGGGATAATCCTGCGGTCCTTGTCCCAAATGATTGAACGAACCAACGACCTTACCGGCTCCATCGAACACCAGAATGTCGCCCTCCTTCTTGTTGAATCCGGCTATCCCTTCATCGGAGAGATGGACTATCTTGCCATTGAAGAGCACATCGTCCGTTGTACCCAAAGGAATATAGCGGACGCTTGCCACCTCGTCCAACCGAATGGTCTTTTCCGGATATACCTTATTCATATCCACGCAAATGTCTTGAGCGAATGCTCCCGTCTGCCCCACCGCTGCTATCAGCAATGAAGCAATCCATGTAGTTTGTGTTTTCATGACTTGTTATTTTATTAAATTAGCATATACAAAGATAAGAAGACTCAACGAGAAGACCATAAAATCGATATGGACAAAACGTCTTTGCAGATATTTATAAACAACTGATTTGCAGCGATGTAAGTTTTGTCCACATGGACATTTACATATGGACATGAGATTTCATAATTATTTCATATTAATTTCGCATCATAATCCCCCTTGTAAAGGAGGCAAGGGGGAAGATTTACGTTGACAAACAACAAGAATAACACTAAATAACACACACATATCCATCCATTTCATCTAAATTTACTATCTTTGCCCCCAATTGAACGTTAACGAACAAAACAGATTTCATGAAACAGTACAAACTTGTGAACAATCTGGTGGGTTGGATTGCTTTCGTGGTGGCTGCCATTACCTATTGCAGCACCGTAGAACCTACCGCCAGCTTTTGGGACTGCCCGGAATTCATCACCACGGGATACAAACTCGAAGTAGGACACCCGCCCGGCGCACCGTTCTTTATGCTCGTAGCCAATCTTTTCAGCCAATTTGCCAGCGACCCTACGCAGGTGGCTTATTGGGTAAACATCATGAATGCCTTGATGAGCGCCGGCTGTATCCTGTTCCTGTTCTGGAGCATCACACACCTGGTGAAGAAGCTCGTTTGTCCCGATGATGAACAAATGAACCTCAGCAAGCTCATTACCATCATGGGTTCCGGTTTGGTAGGTGCCTTGGCCTATACTTGGAGCGATACCTTCTGGTTCAGTGCCGTGGAAGGCGAAGTGTATGCCTTCTCCAGCCTCTTTACCGCCGTGGTATTCTGGCTTATCCTGAAATGGGAGAACGTGGCGAACGATGCCCATAGCGACCGTTGGTTGATTCTGATTGCTTACCTCACAGGTTTGAGTATCGGCGTACACTTGCTGAACTTGTTGTGCATCCCTGCCATTGTACTGGTTTATTATTATAAGAAGAACCCGAATGCCGACTTGAAGGGCAGCTTGCTCGCTTTGGCTGGCTCGGCAGTGCTGGTAGCTGTAGTGCTCTATGGCATCGTGCCGGGTGTAGTGAAAGTAGGCGGATGGTTCGAATTGCTGTTTGTCAACAGCTTCGGCATGCCGTTCAATACGGGTGTCATCGTCTACATTCTATTATTGGCAGCTGCCATCATCTGGGGTGTCTATGAAAGCTATACCGAAAAGAGCCGCAAACGCATGAACATCTCCTTCCTCGTTACCATTGCCATGCTGGGTATTCCTTTCTATGGACATGGATTCGGAAGCATTGTCATCGGCCTCATCGTACTCGGTGCCTTGGGAGCTTACTTGTTTGCCAAGCTCGATGCCAAGTGGCAAATCAGTGCCCGTACACTCAATACCGCCTTGCTCTGCATCATGATGATTATGGTGGGTTATTCTTCGTATGCGCTAATCGTGATTCGTTCGGCAGCCAATACCCCGATGGACCAGAATTCACCGGAAGACATCTTTACCTTGGGTGAATACCTCGGTCGTGAGCAATACGGTACCCGTCCATTGTTCTACGGACAGACCTATGCATCGAAACCGGCACTAAAAGAAGTGGACGGTGGATGTGTATATGATGTCATAGAAGGTGCTCCGGTATACCAACGCAAGGAAAAGGAATCGGCGGACGAAAAGGACAGCTACGAAGTAGTACGTCACAAGACCGACTACAAGTATGCCCAAAACATGCTTTTCCCTCGTATGTATAGCGAACAGCATACCCAATATTACGAAGACTGGTTGGGTGGCATCGAAGGCCGCACCGTTCCTTACGACCAATGCGGCGAAATGCTGATGGTGAAGATTCCTACCCAATGGGAAAACATCAAGTTCTTCTTCTCCTATCAGGTGAACTTCATGTACTGGCGTTACTTCATGTGGAACTTTGCCGGACGTCAGAACGACATCCAGGGGCAAGGAGAAATCGAACACGGCAACTGGATTACCGGTATTCCGTTTATTGACAATATGCTCATCGGCAATCAAGAATTCTTGCCGAGCGACTTGAAGAACAACAAGGGACACAACGTGTTCTTCTGCTTACCGTTGATTCTCGGCCTCATCGGTCTGTTCTGGCAGGCTTATAAGGGCGAAAAGGGCATCCAGCAGTTCTGGGTAGTGTTCTTCCTGTTCTTCATGACCGGTTTGGCCATCGTACTTTACTTGAACCAGACACCAATGCAGGTGCGTGAACGTGACTATGCGTATGCCGGTTCGTTCTATGCCTTTGCCATCTGGATTGGTATGGGTGTGGCTGGTATGGCCAGTTGGTTGGAAAAGAAGATTGGCGAAAAGCCGGCTGCTATCCTGGCTACCGTGCTTGGCTTGTTCGTGCCGGTACAAATGGTAAGCCAGACTTGGGACGACCATGACCGTAGCGGACGCTATGTAGCCAGCGAGTTCGGACAGAACTACCTGAATACTCTTCAGGAAGAAGGCAACCCGATTGTCTTCACCAATGGCGACAACGATACCTTCCCATTGTGGTACAATCAGGAAGTGGAAGGAAACCGTACCGATGTACGTGTATGCAACCTCAGCTACTTGCAGACCGACTGGTACATCGACCAGATGAAGCGTGATTCCTACGACTCACCGGCCGTACCTATCGAATGGAGCCGTCTGGAATATGTACAGGGTCATAACGAAGCGGTAGCCATCCGTCCGGAAATGATGAAGACCATCGACGAGTTCTACAAGCAGAACCCGACCGAAGCCGCCAAGGAATTTGGTGATAACCCATACGAACTGAAGAACATCCTTCGCCATTGGGTACGTGATCCGAAAATTGGTCAGCAGGTAATTCCGACCGATAGCGTGGTCATCAAGTTGGACAAGGAAGCCATCAAGCGTTCGGGCATGATGATTCCGGATTCGCTTCATGGTGAAATTCCTGAATACATGAGCATCTCGTTGAAGGGCAAGCGCATGTTGTACAAGAGCGAGCTGATGATGCTCGAAATGCTTGCCAATACCAACTGGGAACGCCCAATCTACATGGCCATTACCGTGGGACAGGAAAATCACTTGAACTTGGGTGACAACTTCATGCAGGAAGGTTTGGCTTATCGCATCACTCCGTTCAATACCACGAAGCTCAATGCCCGCATCGATAGTGAAAAGATGTACGACAACCTGATGCACAAGTTCAAGTTCGGAGGCATCGACAAGGACGACATCTACCTGGATGAAACCGTGATGCGTATGGCTCAGACCCATCGCCGCATGTTCGTACAAGTGGCTAGCCAACTCATCAAGGAAGGCAAGAACGAAAAAGCACTGAAGGCTTTGGACTATTGCCAACAAGTGATTCCAAGCAAGAATGTGGCACACGACTATATAATGAGCAGCTCCAAGGAAATGGCGGATGACTATATTGCCCTGGGCGAATATGCCAAGGCAGAAGCCATTCTCGACGAGTTAGGCAACAAGGCCGTGGAATACATTACTTGGTACATGAGTCTGGACGATGAACGCCTGGCACTCTCATACGACAATTGTATCCGTAACTTCTATATCTTGGATGAAATCAACAAGAGCCTGGAACGCATTACCGCCCTCAAGACCGGACAACCGGAAGGAGAAATGACGGTTTCATCGGAAATGGAAGAACATTATGCAAAGAAGTTCAATGAACTATACGACATGTTCAATGTTCGTGTAGGAAGAAAATAAAAGAGTATGCTGATAGAACAACCACCCAAGATACTCCGTTGGCTATATCCAGGCGCCCTTTGGCGCATGGATCCCAACGAGAAGGCCGTCTACCTAACCTTTGATGACGGTCCGATTCCCGAGATTACCCCTTGGGTGCTTGATCTATTGGACAAATACGGCATCAAGGCAACCTTTTTCATGGTGGGAGACAATGTACGCAAGCATCCCAAGGAATTCCAGATGGTAATAGACCGTGGTCATCGGGTAGGCAACCATACCTTCAACCACATCGGCGGATTCAGACACCTGAGTTACAACTATCTGGAAAACACCAATAAAGCTGATGAGCTCATCAAGAGCAACCTGTTCCGTCCTCCTCATGGGTGGATGCGCTGGGGACAATACATCGTACTGAAACATCGCTATACCATTGTGATGTGGGACCTCGTGACCCGTGACTACAGCAAGCGCCTCAACGGACGACAAGTGCTACGGAAAGTAAAGAAGTACGTGCGTAACGGTTCCATCATCACCTTCCACGATTCCATCAAGGCAGAAAAGAACATGAAATATGCCTTGCCCCGAGCCATCGAATGGCTAAAGGAACAAGGCTATGAGTTCAAGGTATTCGACTGATTATTTCTGTTGGTAATGTCTTACCCAATCAATGGTCATCTCTACAGGTAATCCGGTTGGGTCAACCTCGCCTACCCAAGTACCTCCCAATTGCATGTCAATCAACAAATACTGAGGAATATCGAACGGGAACTGCCCTTCTTTGTCCGTATCAATCCGTGGATAGGTAAAGGTCTTGACACCATTGACATGGAATACCAGGCTATCCGGATAGAAATCCACTCCATAGACATTGAATTCATTCGGTCGGACGGAAACAATGGCACTGCTAGGTGGATTATCATCCTCATTCAGCGTATGCGTATAATAGGAATGGACGGTCTGATATACAAAAGTATCGTGATTCAATCGTTCCATGATATCGATTTCGCCTCCATGCAGCAAGCCTTTCAGGTGACTCTTGACAGGCAACATCCATATGGCAGGCCATGCACCTTGTACGCCTTCCATCTTGGCACGGATTTCGATTCTACCCCGCTTGAAGGATTGCTTGCCTTTCGTCCAAATGCCTCCCGTCAGATAAGCGGAAGAATCCTTTTGGAAATCTTCGTTCACAATGCCTCTAAGAATCAACAAGCCGTCGCGTATTTCATAACAACGTTCATCGTAAGACACCGAACTTGGACGTTCAAATTCTTCCGGAGAAATCATGCTCCAAACAGATGTATCCAACCGTGCAGCATTGAAATCTTCTTCCCATACCAATTGCCATTGTTTCTGATGGTGACAAGCACTAAACAGAAGACCTGCGACCCAAAATAACCAGATTCTTTTCATACCTTTTTCTTTTTGTTGACATTGCAAACATACCGTCAATTTCGATGAAAAGGCTCAAAATGCGTACAAATGTCCTCCAATCTTATCCAAAGACATCAGATTTAGATAGATTTTGAGTCAAAAAACATCCAAAAGCAACACATCTTAAATAAAAACCTTATTTTTGCATAAAATCTATCACATTATGCCACGAATTTTATCACTAATCATCATTTCCATATGGGCTTTTCTGAATCTTTCAGGAAACAATGTACATTATTCATATACGCAGCTTTCTTTGGATAAAGGTCTTTCCCAAGCCAGTGTCCAGGCCATCCTTTTAGACAGCAAGGGCAACCTCTGGATAGGAACCCGAAACGGATTGAATCTTTACGCCCAACAGAAAATGACGAATTATTACCACTCCTTGAAAAACGTACATTCCATTCCCGACAATCAAATCACCCATTTGGCAGAAGATTCATTGGGTAATATCTGGATAGGTACCCCCAAAGGACTAGCTTTATACAACAAAGAAAAGAATGCTTTCGACATCACTACCCGAAGCCGCATCCAATCATCACTCTGTGTGGAAGGAGGTATCCTCTTCGGTGGAGACAATGTGATCTATTTCTACAACTACCAAACCAAACAGTTAGAACATCGTACTCATCTCCAGCCGGAAGGTTCCCAAGTTCTTCCCATTCAATATCGAGTGGAAAAGATGATTCCTATGGAAGAAGGAAAAATCATGGTCGCTACCCGACGAAAAGGAGTGTTCATCTACCATTCCCAAACCGGACTATTCGAACCTTATATCACCGATCATCCCGATGTGCTATTGATTAGCATTTGTCGCACTGCTGACAAGCGTGTTTTTGCCTCTTTTTATACCAAAGGGGTTTATTGTTATGATGCACAAGGAAATAAAATGGATTACTTCAACACCGACAACTCCCCTTTAACCAACAATTATGTCATGGATTTGCTCGAATACAAAGGCAAACTATGGCTGGCTACCGATGGCGGAGGTATTAATTTGATTGATATGGAAAGCGGTGAGTTTACAATCCTGAATCATACCACAGGAAATCCGTCTTCCCTCCCCGTCAACTCCATCATCAAACTATACAAGGACTATAATGACAATTTATGGATAGGAAGTGTACGTGGAGGTGCCATTAACGTGAAAGAAAGCTACATCCACACGTATCAGGATGTCCTTCTCAACCAACCTATCGGACTAACAGAGAAAGCCGTTACCAGCCTGTATGAAGAAGAAGACGGACGACTTTGGATAGGTACAGACGGTGGCGGCATCAATTTATATCATCCTGAATCAGATACGTTTACCCATTATCCCATGACCTTCGGAGACAAAGTAATATCCATGACCAATCTTTCGGAATCGGAATTACTCATATCCATTTATACGAAAGGACTATTTACTTTCAATAAGCGGACAGGACAATACAGACGCTTTGTAGTAATGAGTGAACCGATCAACCGACAAGTATGCTTCAATGGATATGTCACCTTGGTCAATGAAGTGGCTAACGATAAAATCTATATCATAGGCTACGGCGGTTGGGTTTATCACAAAAAAGAAAATAAATTCAGCCCTTTACTACTTCCTGAACAATATCAGAAAACAATAGCTCCCCTCCAAATGGCATACGCCAATAGTGAGTTTTCATTGTTGAGACAAGGGAATGTTATCTTCATGGCCGATACTAAAACCGATAGTGTCCAAGTGTTGACTGAAGCTCCTATTGATGAGATAGTTGCAGCCATGACCTACGATAAGGAACAAAGAACCATTTGGATAGGTACCAACCGAGGATTAAGTTACTATAACCTGGACGAAAAGGAATACAAGCACTTCTCTACCGGATTGTTCAGTACCGTTTCCCACCTCACGCTAGACACGCAAAGACGATTGTGGATTTCGGCCAGGAACAAACTGTTCTCCTACTCTATCCGTAACAATAAGTTTACTTCATGGAATCAATCGGACGGCTATCTGCCCAACGAAATCCAATCAAAATACCACACGACCCGCAACAAGGAATCTATCTATTTGGGAGGCTCCGAAGGATTGGTCAAAATTGCCGCTTCATTACCAATCCAACAAACGGATGAGCCTCACATTCATTTGTCCGACATTCATTACAACGGAAAGTCTGTCATCAGTCAGATAGACAACAAATGTTTCGAAGTTCCTTGGGATTATCACTCGCTTATGCTCACGTTTGGGGTAAAAAGCCAAGATATATTCCAAAAGTACTTACTGAAATACATCCTTCGAAGTTCCTCCGGTGAACACACGTTCGAATCTTATGAGCCCCAACTGAACCTGTCTTCTCTTTCACCTGATACATATGAAATTCTTGTTTCATGTTATACCAAGGACGGAAGCGAAAGTCAAGTCGTTTCCCTTTTAAAGCTTACCGTCAGTCCCCCTTGGTATAAAAGTACATGGTTCATAAGTATGCTGATATGCTTATTGATCGGAACAACCGCTAGTATTGGATATGGGATCTATCGGAAGAAAACCCGTCAGATGAAAGGAGATGTCGGTGAATTCCTGCAAACTGTGCTCCAATCATTAGATGAACCGGAAACGATGGAAACCGAAACAGCCAAACCTTCTTTGAGCGAAGCTGACCAAGCTTTCCTCGACAAGATGGATAAGCTGATACAAGACAATTTGTCGAACGATGAGCTTTCCGCCAAATTCCTGACCGACCATTTGGCCATGAGCCGAGCTTCCTTATATAATAAGGTAAAGGCATTGACGGGTATGGGCGTGAATGACTACATCAACCGCATCCGTATCGAACGCTCCGTATATCTGTTGACAAACACCAACCTGAGCATCAATGAAATTTCGTACGAAGTAGGATTCAGTTATCCACGTTACTTCAGTACCTCCTTCAAGCAGGTAAAGGGCATGACCCCCACCCGCTTCAAGGAAGAAAATAAAAAGAAAGAATGATTATTTGCTAGTACACAAAATCTCACAAACCTTGTCCTGGAAAGTACGGGCTTGGCGAGATTTCATTACATTCTGATTGATAATGGAGAAAGCCAACTGATGTCCGTTCGGTGCCTTGGCATAACCAGCCAAAGAGCTGACTCCAGTCACCGTACCGGTCTTGGCATGTACATTGTTATAGGCCTTGCCTTTCTTCATGCGATATTCCAATGTACCGTCTACACCAGCAATCGGCAATGCCTCATAGAACGGTTGAAAGATTTCGGCATGATAATAAGCATACTTCAAGTATTCCAACAAAAGACGAGGAGAAATATAATTGTACAAGGAAACACCGCTTCCGTCTACAATGTTATAATACTCCGGATTAAGCCCTAATGATTCCTTGATAAAGTGATTGATAGCATCCGAACCGTCATTATCACTTACCCGTTTGTGTTTGGCATGATTCATCGCCATGTGGTAAAACATGCTCTCTGCACAAAGGTTGTCGCTTTCCTTCATCATTTGAGTCAACACCTCTCCAATCGGTCGTTCCAAGGTAAACAAAGGAGTAACTACCGTCAAAGAATCATTCTCCGGACAATCGGCAAAAGCAGTCTGATTGAAACCAATACCCTTCGCTTTCAAACGATTCGAAAAGGTTTGGAAAAAGAATTCCTTGGAGTTATAGATACTCAAAGTTCGGGTTGTTTCCTTGGTTACATTACCCGAAATGTGTATCAGATTGCCATGATGCAACCAGTTACGCGTAATCTGCAATCTTCCCGCTTTTGAATTGTTGCTCACGCCATCATTATCCACCTGATAATAATCCGAAGCAGGCACACAAATCACCTGAGGCAGTGAATCCTTCTGAGTAGGAATGACCGTTACATCCACACATCCGCGATTCAGCATCAATGGAGACATGTAGGGTTGAAAGGAAGCAGGCACGTCGTCCCAAGACCAACCGGTTCCCCAATAAATGGAATCTGTCATCGAGACATCGGCAGCCAATGTATCTGCAATGTAACGGATACCGCTTTGAGCAATGATATCCACCAACGAATCCAAGTCTTCGTCCATGAATTCAGGATCGAAACCTCCCACCAAGTAAAGGTTGCCTTTCAAGGTATCATTCTCTATCTTTCCCGTATATTGCAAACGAGTATTCATGGTATAGTCCGTACCCAATGTAGCCAAAGCCGAAACCGAAGTCACCACCTTTTCCGTAGATGCCGGACGATAAAGCTTTTCATCTTGATACTGGAAAAGTTGTTCTCCCGTAGTAAGGTCGAATACCGAAATCCCCACTTCCGAAGTCTTCATCATCGGGTCATTGAACAATAAAGAGTCCAGTCGCTGTGCGAGCGACTGTGCATTTATACCGCTGCTCAAAAGTGCTAATAAAAGAAATAAATATAGTCTTTCCATAAACAAAACAATAATGCTCCCCCTTGCGAAGGGGGAGCAATAATTAAAACTCTCTAAAGATTTCACCTGCAGTAGGATGTGGGAATACATAACGCTTCCAATCATCCACCTTCTTACCATCTTCTATCGCCAAACCAGCAATGATAATCAGTTCCGAAGCCGGATTACCCAACATGCTTGCTCCTAATACTGTACCATCTTCAGCAGCCAGGACCTTACAAACACCGTTCACACCTTCATTCTCAGCCACGAAACGACCGGAGTAAGCCATCGGAAGTTTTAAGGCCTGGTAAGCGATGCCCTGCGCCTTCAAAGCTTCTTCACTCATACCTACCGATGCGATTTCGGGATTGGTATATACCACGCCCGGAATAGCCTGATAACTCATCTTGTCTTCCTTACCGATGATGTGATGAACTGCTACCTCGGCCTCACGAACCGCTGTATGAGCCAAGAGAGAAACACCGTTCAAGTCACCGCAGACATACACACCCGGTACAGACGACTGAAGATGTTCATCTACCTTGATACACTTGCGTTCGGTCAGTTCCAAATTCAGGTTTTCCAAACCCAAGCCCTTCATTACCGGACGACGGCCCACACTCATCAACAACTTTTCGGCAGTTACGCTACCCGGTCCTTCGGC
This sequence comes from Bacteroides sp., assembly GCA_015060705.1. Lineage (GTDB taxonomy): Bacteria > Bacteroidota > Bacteroidia > Bacteroidales > Bacteroidaceae > Phocaeicola. Next base: position 45,224 of record SUXY01000006.1, read on the forward strand.
ATTTTCATAAGAAACGGTAATGCCTTCTTCTCCCTTCGAGAGACCAACCACCTTGGTGCTCAACAAGAATTTGATGCCTTTCTTAGCATATTCCGCACGAAGCATAGCCGAGAGTTCTTTGTCCATACCACCAAGGATTTCATCCATCATCTCGACAACAGTAACCTTCACACCCAACGAGCAGAAGAACGATGCGAACTCCATACCGATGACACCACCGCCCACGATGGCCAACGATGCCGGTACCTCCTTGTTATCAAGTGCATCACGGTGAGTCCAGTAATCCACCTCTTCTACGCCCGGAATAGGCGGGATGAATGTATCGCTACCTGCACAAAGCAACAGGTTTTCGCATTCGTAAGTATCTTCACCGCATTTCACGGTATTCTTGTCGATTACAGTTGCCTCACCGGTCACGATATTCACGCCATGAGCCGTCAGCTTGGCCTTGATACCCAAGACCAGCTTGCGGACTACCTTCTGCTTGCGGGCTACAATCTTACCCAAATCGAACGAAGCTTCAGGAACTGTCACTGCATACTTGGAAGCATGCTTTGCATAATCATACACCTTTGCCGAATAAAGCAAGGTCTTGGTCGGGATACAACCTTCATTCAGACACACACCGCCCAAGCTCTTCTTTTCGAACAACACAACACTCAAACCAGCCTTTCCGGCCGCTTCGGCAGCTGTATATCCCGCAGGACCGCCACCTATAATTGCCAATTGATATTTCATTGTATATAGATTTAAAAGTTATTTACGATTGTCTATGTAACTGATCTGTCCGTTCCGTTTCTGAAGCATCCTAACCATGTCTTCGCGGTTCTTGGGCGAGATACAGACGGACACAACCCACTTGCCTTTCCGAAAATAAACCTCGATTCTGTCCAGCGACAAAGCCGGCGAACTGATTGGATTGAATTTCCGTTCAATCCGGACAATATCCGACAACGGAATCCGGACAGGTTTCAGGAACTGAAGACCATATTCTATCACCAGCATATCGTCGGAGGTAACAATATAGCGCATACTTGTCAGCATCCGGATCATGAAAGAGGTAATCGCCATGAAAATGAAAGCCACAATAATTTCCTTAATCCAGAACAAGTAAACCATCCAGCCACCCATGACAGCAATCAATACATAATACCACCAATCTACCTTGGAATAGAATATTCTGTTCATCTTGTCTACATTTTTGCGTGCAAGATAATAATTTTATTAATTATTTTCATCAAAAAGCACAACGAAAAGAGGAATTTATTAGTTTTGCAATATAAAGAGTATTCATTATGGTCAGAAAATTCGATTTCCTTGTTATCGGTTCAGGTATAGCCGGTATGAGTTATGCACTAAAAGTGGCTCACAAGGGTAAGGTAGCTTTGATATGTAAAGCCGGATTGGAAGAAGCGAACACCTATTATGCTCAGGGAGGAATCGCTTCCGTTACCGACTTAAAAGTAGACAATTTCGAGAAGCACATTGAAGATACAATGATTGCCGGTGACTGGATCAGCGACCGTGCAGCCGTTGAGAAAGTGGTGCGTGAAGCTCCGGCACAGATTGAAGAACTCATAAAATGGGGCGTGGACTTCGACAAGAAAGAAAACGGTGAATTCGACCTTCACAAAGAAGGCGGACATTCGGAATTCCGTATCCTGCACCACAAGGACAATACGGGTGCTGAAATTCAGACAAGCCTCATCGAAGCAGTAAAAGCTCATCCCAACATTACCGTTTTTACCAATTTCTATGCGATAGAAATCATTACCCAACATCACTTAGGCATTATCGTTACCCGTCATATTCATGGTATCAAGTGCTACGGCGCTTATGTACTGAATGAAGCGACCGGCGAAGTAGACACTTTCCTTTCGAAATTGACCGTTATGGCTACCGGTGGATGTGAAGCTGTTTATGGACACACCACGAATCCATTGGTTGCTACAGGCGATGGTATCGCTATGGTCTATCGTGCCAAAGGTATCGTGAAAGATATGGAATTCATCCAGTTCCATCCAACCGCCCTTTACCATCCGGGAGACCGCCCCAGCTACCTGATTACGGAAGCCATGCGTGGATATGGAGGTATCCTGAAAACCAAAGACGGAAAAGAATTCATGCAAAAATATGACCCACGCCTTTCATTGGCTCCACGCGATATCGTAGCCCGTGCCATTGACAATGAAATGAAAATACGTGGTGAAGAGCATGTCTATCTGGACGTAACCCACAAGGATCCGGAAGAAACCAAGAAACATTTCCCCAATATCTATAAAAAGTGCCTCAGCATCGGCATAGATATTACCAAAGATTATATCCCGGTTGCTCCGGCTGCCCACTATTTATGTGGAGGTATTAAAGTGGATTTACATGGACGAAGCAGTATCAATCGCCTATATGCCATCGGTGAATGTTCTTGTACCGGTCTTCACGGCGGTAACCGCTTGGCATCCAATTCACTGATAGAAGCTGTGGTGTATGCAGACGCCGCTGCCAAACATTCCTTGGAAGTGGTAGACCGCTATGAGTGCAATGAAGACATTCCAGAATGGGATGCCGAAGGTACCATGAAACCGGAAGAATTGGTGCTCATCACTCAAAGCATGAAGGAAGTGAACCAGATTATGGAAGCCTATGTAGGTATCGTAAGAAGCAATATCCGCCTCATCCGTGCTTGGAACCGTCTGGATATTCTATACGAAGAAACCGAACGATTGTTCAAGCGTTGTAAGGCATCCCGTGAACTATGCGAATTGCGTAACATGATCAACATCGGTTATTTGATTACACGTCAAGCGATGGAACGCAAAGAAAGCCGAGGCTTGCATTATACCATTGATTATCCTCACGCTAAGCAATAATTTATGAAACATTTACCTTATCTACTGATACTAACTCTACTGACACTGATTGCCTGTAACGCTACCCCAGACGGTGAAAAAGCCAAGAAAGTGGTAACTATAGATAATCTGAAAAAGCATGTAGAATACTTGTCGAGTGATCTTTGCGAAGGTAGAAAGCCTTTTTCAAAAGGTGCTGAGAGAGCCGTGGAATATCTTGCTCAAGAAATGAAATCCATCGGGTTGAAACCCATTCAGGGGGATTCATACTTGCAGGAAGTTCCTTTGGTGCTATCCCAAACACAGTGCTCGGAAGTGATGGCCATCAACACTCCGAAAGGAAAACTCGACTTGAAACACAACGAAGGTTTTGTAGCATTCAGCAAGCGAATCGAAGAAGAAATCAGTATAGACAAAGCCGAATTGGTCTTTGCCGGTTATGGTATCGTTGCTCCTGAATATGGCAAAAACGACTATGCGGGTATAGAGAATCCAGAAAACAAAGTTGCCATAGTCATGGTGAACGACCCGGGCCTAGGAAGTACCGGACATTATTTCAAGGGAGATACCATGACTTATTATGGCCGCTGGACTTATAAGTTTGAGGAAGGCGCCCGACAAGGATTGAAGGGAGTACTCATCATCCACGAAGACCGCGGTGCAGGCTATCCATTCAGTGTACCTGTTGCATCAGCGGGTTCGAAATTGTATGTCAATAATCCGGACTATTCAAGCTATCATTGCGCCTTGGAAGGCTGGTTGTCCAACTCAGCCGCACGTGAACTTTTGAAGCAAAACGGTTACGACATGGATCAACTGATAGCCGAAGCCAAGAAGCCTGATTTCCAACCTTTCGATTTGAAATCGGATGTATCGGTCTCCATGAAAAATCGTTTTACTTACAATAGCAGCCCGAATGTAGTTGGCTATATTGAAGGAAGTAAGCCCAACGAAGAAAACATTGTGTGCATCGCCCACTGGGACCATTTGGGCTATGGCAAACCGATCAATGGCGACAGTATCATCAACGGTACAACAGACAATGCTACCGCCATGGCTTGGTTGCTTGAAACTGCCCGAGCATTCAAAGCCCTTGACAAACAACCGGAAAGAAGCATCGTCTTCTTGGTTCCCACTTGTGAAGAAACTGGTTTCCATGGTACTACTTACTATGTACAGAATCCTATCTTCCCGATAGAAAAGACCATTTCGGTCATCAATCTGGATGTCATACCTTTGTGGGGAGCCAACAACGACGTAACCATTACGGGCTATGGCCATTCTACATTGGACGATATGGTAACTCGCTTGGCTGCTAAATACAACCGCTATGTAATGGCAGATCCCGAAGCCTTCAATGGTATGTTTTACCGTTCAGACCATTTCCCTTTCATGCAACAAGGCGTTCCTGCCATGTTTGCCAAAGGATGGAGCGACAACCGTCAGCATGGTAAAGAATGGGCAAGTGCCAAGATCAAGGATTATTGGGCAAATATCTACCACAAACCAACCGACCAATTGTATCCCGAAACAGACAATTACGAAGGTTTGATGCAAGAAGTACACTTGTTCTTCGACTTGGCTTATGAACTGGTAACTACCGATGTCTATCCACAATGGAAACCGGCTTCGGAGTTTGCAAACATCAGAAAGTAAACATCCCAACATACGACAAAAAGGGTTCTCCATCATGGAGAACCCTTTTTATTCCATTACCTAGTAGTCAAAGAATAAGGCTTGTCAACCAATTCCTGACCGCGTTTCTTATTGGGCGAAGCGCTCATCACGAATTCCAAGACTCCCCCCTTCAAAATATCACTATGGGTAATATACATCTTATGATAAGGAACTCCATTCAGACGGACCGATTTGACATAACGCTTCTTATCGCTTACACCCTCTGCCTTAATTTCAAATATTTTTCCATTCGACAAAGATAATTTAAGGTATGGAAGATAAGGAGCACCCAACACGTATTGGTCAGTTCCTGGACAAACAGGATAAAAGCCCATGGCTGTAAACAAATACCAAGCCGACATTTGTCCACAATCATCATTGCCACTTAGTCCTCGAATATGGTTCTTATACATCCGATTCATCACTTCACGTACCCAATATTGCGTTTTCCATGGTTGAGAAGTCCAAGCATAAAGATAAGGAACATGATGGCTTGGCTCGTTTCCATGCACATATCCACCTATCAAACACTCAGAAGTTATGTCCTCATTGGCTTCATAATACTTCTCAGGCAGATGCATGGCGAAAAGTTCATCGAGCTTACGAAGAAACTCCCGCTCACCTCCCATCTGTTCCATCACACCAAAGACATCGTGTGGCACATGGAACGAAAAGTTCCACGAATTACCTTCAATGAAGCCTTCACCATGTGTCTGAAGTACATCGAATTCTTTCTTGAAGCTACCATCCTTATAACGTGGACGAGCAAAACCGATTGCAGGATCGTAGATACGACGGTAGTTCAAGGCACGTTCCTTGTATTCACGGGCAAGGGCATCATTACCGGCATTCAGCGCTGTCTGATAGATGGTCCAATCGTCATAACAATATTCCAACGTAGTGGAAGCAGCTGTCGTGCTTACGTCAAAGGGAACATAGCCATACTTCATATATTCAGCAATTCCATCCAGATAGCCTACTTTAGAAGTAGTAACCATGGCTTTCAAGGCCTCTTCCTTGTCAATATTTGCTCCCTTGGCTATGGCATCCGCTAAAACAGAAGTAGCATGATAGCCACTCATACACCAATTATCATTGGCCATGTGGCTCCAAATAGGCAAAAGACCATGTACACTCTGTTGTTGATGGCGAATCATCGACAATACCATATTGCGAGCTTCTATCGGTTTCATCAGCATCAAAAAAGGATGTTCAGCACGATATGTATCCCAAAGAGAAAAGACCGTGTAGTTCGTAAAACCATCTGCTTGATGAATATTGTGGTCTACTCCCCGATAATTACCATCCACATCCATATAAACAGAAGGATTGATTAAGGTATGATAATACGAAGTGTAAAACATGGCTTTCTGATCTTCGGTTCCTTGTACTTCCAAAGAAGCAAGTTGTTTGTTCCAACTTTCAGAAGCTTCAGCCACAAGCGTATCAAACGATTTATGAAGTGCCTCAGCTTGAAGGTTTTTCAAAGCACCTTCAGTACTAGTCGCTGATAATGCCACCTTTACTACCAATTCGGGAGTATCCGATGTATCGAATTCGAAATAGGATACAACCTTTCTGCCTGCCATTTCCGGGAAGTTGGTATTCACCGGAAACTTTCGCCAAAAACCTTTGTAATCTATTTTCTGCTTATCTTTATAACCATAGTTACGGATTGGCTTTGACAATGAGATGGCAAAGTAAGTATAGTTGGTACGTGCCCATCCATTGGTAATTCGATATCCAGTGAGAAGGGTATCATTTTCAACCCGAATCTGTGCCCATAAAGTCTTTCCATCATAGTTATAAATACCATGATTCAAATCAAGAATCAATCGGCCTTGATCACCTTCCGGGAATATATAACGGTGTATACCAACCCGAGTTGTTGCTGTAAGCTGTGCCTTTACCTGATAATCATCGAGCATGACTTCGTAATAACCCGGAACTGCTTTTTCTGTATGATGAGAAAAGCGGGAACGATAACCATCTTCCGGATGATCGGCTGTACCAGGATTAAATTTCAGTTCACCGGTCGTAGGCATTATTAAGATATCGCCTAAATCGGAATGCCCCGTTCCATTGAAATGTGTATGGCTAAAACCTACAATCGTAGGATCATTGTATCGATATCCTGCACAATATTCATAGACTTTCTTCTGATAGACACCATCCAGATTGTGGGGAATGGTATCGGTATCAGGGCTAAGCTGCACAATTCCAAAAGGTACACAAGCACCAGGAAAGGTGTGCCCCATCCCGTCAGTTCCTATGATAGGATTAACGTATTGTACCTGTGCTACGGCTTGTGCTATACAGGCAATAAACCATAGAAGGGAATGGATTCGTTTTTTCATAAAAATGTAATTAAAGAAAATTGTCATTCAGACGACCGAGATTTTTCGCTTCGCTCTGAATGACAATTTATAATAAAACCAAGAGATTACTTCAATCCCAAATCTTTCATCAACGTATCTACCGCTGCTCTCAACTGAGAATCTTCACCCTTGACTACGGTAGCAGGATCGTTCAATACATGTACATCCGGTTCCAATTGATCGTTTTCCAAGTAACCGCCATCAGCCTTGCGATAGCCCACTACTGGAATACCAAAAATCAAAGTCGGGTCTTGCATGGTTTCCCATGATACAGTTGTCATGGTACCCGGTACCGGAGCACCTACCAACTTACCCATTTCCTTGAACTTGTATACCCATGGAGTACCATGTGCATTACTATAATTGGCTTCACACTGAATCATGATGCTAGCCTTGTTCCAACGACGGCTCGGCATGTCGCATGATTCCTGACCACGAACTACCTGAGTGAGGTACTTCTTACCGCTAAACAAGATTTCCACATCTTCGTGCAAGCGACCACCACCGTTGAAACGAGTATCAATTACGATACCATCGCAATGGTTGTACTTACCCAAAATATCCGAATAAACACCACGGAAGCTAGGGTCACCCATCGACTGGATATGTACATAACCCAAACGGCCATTCGACCATTTTTCTACATCAGCAGCACGTTGCTTCACCCAACGCTTGTAAAGCAAGGCGTTGAATTGAGCTGAACCAATAGGCAATACCACTTCTTCCCAACGTTCCTTGGTCTGTGGGTTGTAAAGCGAAACAAGTGTCTTCTTACGTGATTGGTCGTTCAACAAAAGATTAGGATCTGTATCCGATGTAATTTCTACACCATTGATCTTTTCAATAATGACACCAGCCTTCATCTTACTACGTGAATGATCGAATGGACTGTCTTCCACGACTTCGTCTACCTTCAGACCCTTGCCTTCGTAATCCCAATCATAGAACAAACCGAGGTTAGCAGTAGCATAACCGCTAGGAGCCGGACGATAACGACCACCTGTATGCGATACGTTCAATTCACCTAAAAGTTCGCTCAAGAGTTCTGCATAGTCGTAATTGTTGTTGATATGCGGCAAGAACTTACGATAAGCAGCACACATAGCATCCCAATCCACACCGTGCATATTCACATTGTAGAAACGCTTCTTCTGTTGTTGATATACATGATTAAACATGGCTTCACGTTCTGCAGCCAAATCCATTTCAAGGTTAGCGTTATAGCTAATCGGAGTAAGTTTGCCCGATGCGGCATCCATCTTCTGCATCTTTCCACCCAAAAGGAAGATGTTCTTACCATCCTTGCTCATTTCAAAGTTAGCATAACCCACGTTCTTGGTAGCCAACTTCACCTCCTTCTTGCGGAGGTCGAGTTTCCAAAGGTCCATACCCTTTTCGAAAGAAGCAGTATAATAAAGTGTTTCCCCCTTCTTGTCGATGATAGCGCTACCCAAGCTAGAAGAGTTTGGAGTAAGACGAACGATACGGTCTTGAATACCATCCAATTCCATCACGATATCCTTCACTGCATCCTTCTTGTCATCTTTCTTGGCATCGTCCTTCTTAGCATCCTTCTTGTCGGCATTCTTCTTCAGCTTTTCCTGTTCCTTTTCCACTTCCTTCAAGAGTTCATAATCTTCCTTGCTCAAGCGATACTTGTCGTATGCATCTTGATTGACGAAGCAAAGGAATACGTCTTCCATCGAACCCCAAGAAGCATGGTTACGCATGCCATAGCGTTCGCTGGTAAAGAGCACTGCATTGCCATCCATCACCCAACGAGGAGAACCGCTGGCATAACCACTGTTGGTCAAGTTAGTTATTTCACCACCTTGAGCCGATACAATACCTATATCATAATAAGGATCATGCTTGTTTCCTGTAAATGTGAGTGTAAACCACTTTCCGTCCGGGCTCCAATAATATTCGAAACCGCCTCCTGTGCTTGGCCAATAACTACCGTCTGTAATCTGACGAACCTTTTTAGTATCCAAATTGACTACCATCAACTTGCGACGGTCCTGAATGAATGCCAATTCCTTACCATCCGGTGAGAACGAAGGATAGCTACGTTCAATCTTGTCCGAAGCAAGAAGTATTTCTTCCTTGACAAGTGTTGCATTGGCAAAATTCGGATCTTCTTTCCGTTCAATCTTGGCGATAACCAATTCCCAATTACCATTGCGTTCGGTACCATAAGCCAAAGTACGGTTGTCCGGACCAAATACCACACCCTGCTCAGCTGCCGGTGTATGGGTAATCTGCTTGGTAGTAGCATAATCGGTCGAAGTCACAAATACTTCACCACGATAAACAAAAGCAATCTGCTTGCCATCCGGAGAAACGGTAGCCGAACGAGCACCGCTCACCTTCAAATCGGCAATCTGTTCGCTATCATCGCGAGTGATATCGATAGCCAACTTCTTGGCTTTTCCATTCGCTTCCTGGGTATAGATTTCACCATCATATGCATAGCAAAGTACCCCATTGTTGCTGACCGAAAGGAAACGTACCGGATGAGTCTTGAAAGAAGTAACCGACTTGATTTCTTTCGGACTATTCACATCCATCGAATATACATTCATGGTACCCCCTTTACGTTCACTCAAGAAATAAACAGTCTTACCATCCGGAGCCAAAGAAGGATCACGGTCTTCCCCACCGATATTTGTCAAGTTGGTATGCTTACCGCTCTTGGCATCGTACAACCAAATATCACGGGTAACCGATGAAGTATGATGCTTACGCCATTCATCTTCCACGCCCTTGCGGTCTTGATAAAGAAATGACTTACCATCCGGCATGTAACATACTTGTTCGGCTGGAGTAGCAATGATTTGTTGAGTGCGTCCACCGGCTACAGGTACCTTATATAATTCAGTCATGGCACCACTCGGGAAGAGTGCACTTTCGGCTGGGTCCTGAATGGAAGCCGAGAATACCACGTACTTGCCATCCGGAGTAAAAGATGAAGGTAATTCCGAAGCCGAATGCTTGGTCAGCTTCTTGGCGCTACCGCCATTGACAGACACAATATAAATGTCAAAATTACCATCACGATCGCTTGCAAAAGCAATCTGCTTTCCATCTGGCGACCAAATTGGATTACAATCAAATGAACTTTGAGTAGTCAACTGCTTTGCAGTTCCTCCCTGAGCTGATACGGTATAAATATCTCCTTTATAACAGAAAGCCACGGCCGAACCATCCGGAGATACTTGTACATCACGTAACCAAAGCGGTGTAATTGCCTGGCTGGCAAGTGTCGCCATACCAAAGGCCATACAAGTGAGTAGTCTTTTCATATCCATTAAATATTAAGATTAATATTGACAAAGTTAAGAAAAAATCATCCAAAATCAAAAAAAAGTTCGGAAATATTTGGAGGAAATGTAGAAAACCACTACCTTTGCATCGCTTTTCAAGGAAAGCACATAATGATTGGACTATGGTGTAATGGTAGCACAACAGGTTTTGGTTCTGTTTGTCCAGGTTCGAATCCTGGTAGTCCAACACAAAAAAGCCCTGCAATTCGTTGCGGGGCTTTTTTGTGTATATCTTATAACACTCCTGTTCGAATAGCTTCCATGACATTGGCTGGCGCACGTTCTGCCAACCATTCTTTCTTCATGAAATCCATATAAGGTGCCACATGCTGAAAGAATTGGAAATATCCCTTACACAAGTAATTCAAGCCCGGTTCTCCTTCGCTTGTACAGGCAAAACGATTCTTCGGGCACTCTCCATTGCAGGCAAAAAGGAATTCACATTCCTGACATTGCTTGGGAAGAGTACGCTGCTTGTCCTGACCAAAAGCCAATTGACGCTCGCTATACATCATCTCCACCAATGTCTTTTCGTGGATATTGCCCAATTTAAACTCCGGAAATACAAAGTGGTCACATGCATAGACATCTCCATTGAATTCCATGACACCGGCATGACCGCATGTCTTGGCCATGGAACAAACACCCGGCTGCTCGCCTACCCAATTAGCCAAAGTCGAATCAAACAACTGAATGAAATAGGTTCCTACATCCTGACGGACCCACTCATCGAAAAGCGTACATAAGAAATTGCCCCATTGCTCCGGAGTAACCGAAAAGTCAGCCAATTGATCACCTGGTTGAAGCGGAGTAGCCAGATAACGTCCGTCGGCATGTCGGTAAATACGTTCTACAATCGGAGCAAACTGGATATAATGACAACCTATTTCCTTAAAAAAGCGATAGAACTCCAATGGATAGTCAGCATTATAATCATTGACTACTGCCATACCATTCCATTCCACTCCATGCTTTTTCAATAAGTTGATTCCTTGCATTACTTTCACAAACGAAGGTCTTCCTTGACGATTACGGCGATATTCATCGTGAAATTCTTGCGGCCCGTCAATCGACACACCCACCAACCAGTTGTTAGCACGGAAGAACTCACACCATTCGTCAGTCAGCAATGTCCCATTCGTCTGAATACAATTCTCGATCGTTCTTCCTCCTGCATACCGTTTCTGGAGTTCCACCACCCGCTTATAAAAAGCCAACGGACGCATCAATGTTTCACCCCCATGCCAAGTAAATATCACTTGTTGCATCGTTTGGGAGCCGATGTATTCTTGGATAAACTTTTCCAGAAGTTCATCACTCATCACTTGCTTGGGAGTACTTTTGTATAAATGAGCCTTTTCCAAATAATAACAATAGTCACACGCCAAGTTGCACGCAGAACCTATCGGCTTTGACATGACATACAGCGGTTTGGCAAAAGGAGCTAATATAGGTTTCATTTTTTATCAGTTTTCAATTCCGCACAAAAATACGATTAATTTTGATGATATGAAAGAGTTATCCCTCACTCCGTTAAATATTCATAACAAGCGAACAATTTCTTTTACAACCATGCATCAGAATCTATTCTTATTTTGCATCTTTGTGCATTGAAAAACATTAGATTTTTTCATAGTTAAGGTTTAGGTTAAGAATAGGGGAAGACAGCTGTGAAGTTCTCTTCCTTTTTTTGTGTCCTTTTTATTGCATTTATAGGAAATTAATTTATAACTTTGTCCTACTTCTCTTTAATAAAGAAAGGACAAATGGAAGAAATCATACAAATATTGATTTTTGTCGGTGCCATGGTCATTGCCGTTATCGGGCAAAATGCCAAGAACAAAAAGAAGCCGACGACCACCTCCCCCCAAGAAGTGTTGGAAGACATGTTTCCTGAAATGACACTTCAAGGTGAAGGGGAAGCTATGGCCCCTTCCGTTCCTCCTCCAGCTCCTGTCCGCAGAAGAAAAACTAAGACTCCGCCACCGCCTCCACAGGCGCATCCGGTGCAGATGCCGACCAAGCCTTCCAAACAAGAGCAAAGAGTCAGCATCAAGAATCGCAAAGATGCTCGACGGGCATTTATTTATTCGGAAATTTTTAATCGTAAATACTCATAAAAAACATAGATCATTATGGCATTTAACATCATTTCAGCAGCAGAAGCTGCCAGCTATATCAAACATGGCTATAATGTAGGTCTCAGTGGATTTACTCCTGCAGGTTCTCCGAAAGCCGTTACTCCTGAAATCGCAAAGATTGCCGAAGCTGAACATGCAGCAGGCCGTCCTTTCCAAATCGGTATCTTTACCGGTGCTTCTACCGGCGACTCTGCCGACGGAGCTTTGACCCGTGCTAAAGCGATTCGTTACCGTGCCCCTTATACAACCAATGCCGATTTCCGTAAGGCTGTGAACCTTGGTGAAGTGGCTTACAATGATATCCACCTTTCTCAGATGGCACAGGAAGTGCGCTACGGATTCATGGGCAAGGTCGATGTAGCTATCATCGAAGCTTGTGATGTTACACCTGACGGCAAGATTTATCTGACTGCAGGTGCAGGTATTACTCCTACCATCGCCCGCTTGGCCGACAAGATTATCATCGAATTGAATGCAGCTCACCGCGGTACTCAGTGCATCGGTCTGCACGACGTTTACGAACCACTGGATCCTCCTTATCGTCGCGATATTCCTATCTACAAACCAAGCGACCGCATCGGTACAACTTATCTGCAAGTAGATCCTGCCAAGATTGTAGGTATCGTGGAAGTGAACCTCCCGGACGAAGCTCGCGGCTTTACAGCTCCAGACCCTATCACCGACAAAATTGGTCAGAATGTAGCCGACTTCCTTTTGGCTGACATGAAACGCGGCATCATTCCTTCCAGCTTCTTGCCATTGCAAAGTGGTGTAGGTAATATTGCCAACGCTGTATTGGGTGCCTTGGGCGGCGACAAGAACGTACCTGCTTTCGAAATGTATACCGAAGTATTGCAGGAATCGGTAGTGGATTTGATCCGTGCCGGTCGTGTGAAGTTCGGTAGTACTTGTTCATTGAGCGTAACCAACGAATGTTTGCAAGGCATTTACGACGATTTCGACTTCTTCAAGGATAAATTGGTTATCCGCCCGTCGGAAATCTCCAACAGCCCGGAAATTATCCGCCGATTGGGTATCATCGCCATGAATACAGCTATCGAAGCCGACATTTATGGTAATGTAAACTCTACTCACATTACAGGAACCAAGATGATGAATGGTATCGGTGGTTCGGGCGACTTTACCCGCAATGCTTACATCTCTATCTACTCTTGTCCGTCTGTGGCTAAGGAAGGTAAGATCAGTGCGATTGTGCCGATGGTTTCTCACCATGACCAGACTGAACACGATGTGAACATCATCATCACCGAACAAGGTATTGCCGACCTTCGCGGAAAGAGTCCTGCTGAACGTGCCAAGGAAATCATCGAACATTGTGCGCATCCTGACTATAAACAATTGTTGTGGGATTACCTGAAGATTGCTTCAAAGGGACATACTTCTCATTGCATCCCTGCAGCACTCGCTATGCATGATGCTTTGTTGAAGAAGGGCGATATGCGCTTAGTAAATTGGGGCGATTATAAATAATATTGTCATTCAGATCGAAACGAAGAATCTCGAAAACATCCACTAATACATCCACGTGAATGTTCTTGAGATTCTTCGCTTTGTTTTTGTATTTATACACCCTTAAACCTCAAAAAAACATGAAAATCTTCTATTCCTTCCTTACATGCTTGTTCCTGTCCACCTTCCTCTTTTCTTGTGGAGGAAAAAACGGAGATGCTCCTGTCATCCCCGATGAACCGGAAGGTCCAACCATTATCCAAGGAATAAATGCCCTAGTCAATCCCAGTGCATCCTTTGCCAAAGACGACGGTTCTACCACTTATGATTCCCCGACCAAACTGGTTGCCGACTTGTTGACAAAAGCGGGTCCGGAAATCATCAAGGGACTAGGATACATTACGATTACGGACAAAGAATATCAAGAAATCAAAGACTTTACCGACCAATTGGTCAAAGATGTGGAAAAACCTTTCGATATTTATAGCTTGATATTCAAATGGGTGGCTACAAATGTGAAATACACCAATGGAGTAAACAACGATCCCTATCCGGTGTTCAAGAACCAGCAAGGAATCTGTCAAGGCTATGCGAATCTATTGACGGTGATGCTCCACTCCCAAAACATCCCTGTGTTCATTGTCAACGGGATATTGAATCCTATCGGAGGGCATGCGTGGAACTATGTATACCTTGACCAATGGTATGTGAGCGACCCGACCAACAACGGGCATTTTCTCATGTCCGACCATTCAACATATGGTCATCTGATTCCTTTGCAACTGGATGCTAACTTGTTCGAAGACGAACAGTTCGTTTTCAATTTCAATGAAGGTCATCTGAATCTTCGGGAAGTGAAAAAGAGCGACAAGCAACTTATTGTACCATTCAGCACCAACGGCTTCCAAATCACATCTTTCAATCCGAATACCGAACTTCCGTCCAATATCGAAGAAATATACATCGGAAAGAACATTCAGACGCTAGGAGAAAGCCTTATCGGACTGGAGAGCCATGCCCCAAGCGTGAAGCATGCGTTTGTGGATGCCGCCAACCCGAAAATGGAAAGCTACGGACAAGTGGTTTACCGCAATTCGTTCACTTATTATGTGCCCGCTTCTGCCACGATAATCCAGTTCAAGGATTATGCTACCTTGGACAAAAATATCCTGAAAAGCCATAAAAAGGTAGAAACCGTTGTCATTCAACAAGGAACCAAGAAGCTGGAAGCATACGCTTTCGAGGATTGTCCGAACTTGCAGAAGGCCTATATTCCGGAAGAAACGATTGTCGATACCAATGCCTTTTATGGAGTTCACAGCAACTTCAAGATCATTCGGGGCATTGTAAAGAATTAATAATTCAGAAAGACCAGATACTCCCCTTCCGCTTCGATGGTAAAGGAAGTATCCGTACATCTATTCAATGTGCCTTGCCACCAACTCGTGAAATCATAGATCGGGTAGGCAAGGCCTTTTGATTGAAAGCCACGGGCCGTAAAGTTGAAGATAGACACCTGCTGACCTACTCGACACGCCCAAACGGACACATCCTTACAAGGAACGAATACCCCGTGATCCGTATACATGCGGACTTCCACCCCCATGCGCATATACTCCATAAGCAGGCTGATATTTCCCAAGGTGTGGTCTTCCCGCTTGCCGGTAGCTCCCACAATGGCAATGCGCTTCTTTCCTTGAGCCACCAAGAACTGAACAGCTTTGGTCTGGTCGTTTGTTTCCTGATCGGGATTGTGATGAATGAGCGAAGCATATTGCGTGCGGTTCTCCTCTGTCAACGAATCACCGTCGCCGATGATGACATCCGGCAGATAACCTTTTGCCAGATATTCATTCGCCCCTCCGTCACAACACACCACATAAGGTGCCTTCTCCAATACCTGCAAGGGTAGCGGAGCCGAAGGATAATCCCCATTCGCCAAGATGACTGCATCTATCTCTTTCATTTCATTAGCTTCTTCCAGTTCAACCAGCCAAAGATAGCGATTATTGCATAAAGTGCATAGAGTCCGGACGTAAAATACAGCTCCTTATAGATATAAAGCCCTACGCAAACCACATCGACAACAATCCAAATCCACCATTGCTCCAAATACTTTCGGGCAAGCATCCACATGCCTACAATACTCAGCGCCGTGGTAAAGGCATCCCACCAAGGCACATCGCTATTGGTAAAGTTGATCAGTACCCAAGCAATGAAGAACTGTGCCACTACATATACCACCCCTGCCTTGAGCCAACTCCGTTGGGGCATATGGGTAATGGGCATTTCCGTTGCTCCGCCTTTCGAGCGATGGCCGAACTTCCACACCAGCCAACCGTAAATAGCGGCTCCCAAATAATAGATGTTGATACCGAAATCGGCATACAGCCCTGCTTCGTAATACACGAAGATGTAGATAGCGGGCATGATGATACTCGCTATCCACAGATAGATACTGGCCCGATACTCCAACCAGAGATAGACCAGCCCTACAATGGTTCCTATGATTTCCAATGCCATAATTAAAAACTCAAACTAATATGTCCCAATACATTGGTACCCGCTTGTGCCGCATAACCGGCATAATTGTATCGTACCTTCTCACCACCATCGTAATAGAAACCACTTCCGGCATAACCGTTGTTCTCGTACTCCTCGTTGAAAACATTGTACACGGTCAGCCCCACTTTTGCTGATTTTACCCAAGGCAACTTGAACGAATAGGAGAGGTTCAGGTTGCTCACGAAATAAGCATCCAGTACATGGTCTTCCTGATGGGCATTGCTCATGTATTGCTTGCTGACGTATTGCGATTGCAAAGATACTTCAAAATTCCGATACGCATAGCCGAAGCGGTTGTTCAATACCACATCCGGCGAAAAGGCTATCGGTGTATCCCCATGATGGATTTCCCAACGGTCGCCACTGGCATCCTCGTTCTCATAAAGCGTCTCGGTAAAGTTCTGGATACGGTTCCGGCTCCAAGTGGCATTTATATCCCAAGAGAAACCTACTTTCGTGCGGATACCCGCCATGAGTTCGATACCCATGCGATAACTGTCCGGCATATTGGCAGCCATAGGCTCACCGATTTCGTTCAACTCGCCCGTCAGTACCAATTGGTCCTTGTAATCCATATAATAGAGATTGGCGCCCAAATTCAACCAGGAATTGGCATAGGTATATCCCAATTCATAATCAAACAAGCGTTCTTGCTTGGGATGCTCATAAAACTTCCCGTCGGTATAGTTGTTTCGGGTAGGCTCCTTGTGCGCCACACTGAACGAACCGAACAATCGCTGATGCTTGTCCATTTGCCACGAAAGCCCGACCTTGGGATTGAAGAAACCAAACTTCTCGTCGATGTCCAAGCGTTGCAATCCGTCATCGGTAACGGAGTTCCACTTGTCGTTGGTCCCTTCGATGCGATAGGTGATGTGCCGGTATTGCATATCGGCATACATATTCAGTCCGTCGGCCAACTGATAATCGGCTTTCAGGTAAATATTTCCGTCGTTCTTGGTCCCCTTGTTCCGATAGTATTCCTGGTTGGGAGAAAGCTCACCAACGTAGTCCTTCACCCAAAGCACCTGTCCGAAATGGTCTCCTTCGTAACGGTTGAATCCACCGCCCAACGCAGCACTCAACCGATGGCTCTTATAGCTCACCGAGAAGATACCTCCACCGAAACCATTGTCCATGGCCTTCTTCCGCACCAAATCACTCCAAGCCACTTCCTCGCCATTCTGCATAAACGGCTTCAAGCCATATTCCACCAAAGTACGTCCGTCCTTGTATTCCTGATAATAACCGTCGCCCTTCGTATAGTGCAAGCCCAGATTCATGTTCCACTCGGAAGAAAACTGATGATTGAACAGCAATTGCCAGTTCTTCTGCACATAATTGTCCGTCTGATCGTCGTAGAAATGCATCTTTCCGTTCTCATCGGTAAACATATATCCGCACGAATTGTACCGTCTGCCATATTGTTCCATTTCCTCTTTCGACGCATAGTTCCACGCATGATAGGTGCGCTCCTTTCCGGCAAAGGTAATCAGCTTGATGGAAGTATGGTCTCCATAATAAGCCCCTTGCAGATAGTAGGAATTCAGTCCCACCGAAGCCCGGTCGATGTATCCGTCAGTAGCAATATTCGAAAGTCGTGCATCGAACGCCCAATGGTCATCAATCAGTCCGCTTCCCACGTTCACGGTCTCCTTATGCGTATTAAACGAACCATACGAGCCGTTGAAAGTCGCATACGGCTTCACCGAAAGTTCTCCCGTCTGCATGTTGATGCTCGCCCCGAAAGCACCCGCTCCGTTGGTCGAAGTGCCCGCTCCACGCTGCACCTGCATATCCTTCACCGAAGAAGCGAAGTCCGGCAGATTCACCCAGAACACGGTATGGCTCTCCGCATCGTTGATTGGAATCCCATTGGCCGTCACATTGATTCGTGTCCCGTCGGTACCTCTCACCCGAATGGTGGTATAGCCGATACCTGCCCCCGCATCACTGGTGGTCACGGCACTGGGAGTCATGCTCAGCAGATAAGGCAAATCCTGCCCAAGGTTCTGCTTTTGGAGCTTCTCCTTATCGATGTTGGTAAATGCCACCGGAGTAGTACGTGTGGCACGCGTTGAAACTACTTCGACCT
This sequence comes from Bacteroides sp., assembly GCA_015060705.1. Taxonomy (GTDB): domain Bacteria; phylum Bacteroidota; class Bacteroidia; order Bacteroidales; family Bacteroidaceae; genus Phocaeicola. The sequence continues at coordinate 63,722 of SUXY01000006.1, forward strand.
CTTGCAAATTGATTCTCCACAAGCTGTCGGATACTGCACTCTGTTCTTGTCCACAGACAACGGATGCGCCTCCCACCGAGAGGAACATCATCATTGCAATCTTTTTCATTGCCTTTTCTATTTTTCATTAATAACACAGAAAAGGGGGAATTTTCTTCCGTTTCCCTACGCCAGCATTACCTGGATCAGGTTATGGGTATGATCTCAGCCCGTCATATTAAGGCACCCCGCATATTGAAATCTAGGGACAAATGTAATGGGTTGTAAGGAAATTTGCAAGAAGTTTCTTGATTTTTTGGTAGGAAAGAAAGAATTCTATAGTTTTTCTAAGAAGTAGCTTCAGTTAAAAAGGAACTTCAGACTTTCTGATAATCAACGTATTAAACTGAAGTTCCGTTCTGCCTTTTATGTTCATTCTCTATCATCAATACATCCACAAATACATATCCAATGTCTGCCCTTCCTCAAACAGATGTTCGTCTTTCTGTAGCAGACGCTTCTTCAAACGGTTCTTCTGTACAGAAACGGAAGAAGGGGAAGTAGCTGTCAAGATAGCTATCTGAGAAACCGTGAAGCGGAGTTTCAGTAGGATGCAGAGTTGGATATCCACTTCTGTCAGATGACCGTATTGGGTCTTGAGACGATGAGTGAAGTTGTTATAGATACGGTTGGTGATACTTTCCAACTTCTTCCATTCGGCAGCACCTAGGAACTTCGGATTCTCCCGAAGCTTGCGCATCAATTCGTTGTTGTTGGCTAGCTCGGCAGTCAGTTCTCTTTCTCGTTCTTCCAATTGATGCATCCTGCCGGCACTCTCCTTGAGCTTCCTGATTTCTTCTTCCGAAGGCTGGTGCTTGTAGTTCTCGATGCGTTGCTGCAATCCACGGTTCTCGCCACGGAGTTCTTCCGTCTGTCTCTGAAGAATCTCCAGGGCATTCCGTTGTTCTTCTATCTGCTCATGCGCCTGCTCACCTTCGATGGCCATCTGATGCTGTAATTCCCGGATAATCCGTTCGTTGTGTCCTATCAGCTTTTCGTTTTCTTGTTGTAACAAGATATATCCGCACACCTGCTTTTTCACACGCTGCAGCTTGCGCCGATAGAGCCATACCACTACAATGATACCCATGGCCAATCCCATCGCCACCACCAAAACCACCATCAAACTCAGTTGGGTCTTTTGGCGTTCCACAATCAACTCCAAAGCATCTGCCGTAAGTTGCTTGTTCGAGGCAGTAACCTGACGATTGGTTTTCCGATGGTCCGCAAATGTTCGATAAATGGAATCATTATAATGATACGCCTTCGATATATCAAAAGAGCCAGTGCGACTATAATCTATCAATGCTTGATAAGTGTTCATAGAATTATATCTACCCAAATGATTGAATGTATGAACCGAATCCAATCCCCAATATTTATCTATATAATATTGGGCAGAATCCAACTGCTTCAAGTGCAAGAAACCGTCAATGATAGATTCATAACTGAACAACAATGTACTTTGACGGGCTTCCAATTTAGATTCTTGACTATTCTCCTTTACCAATGACAGAATCCGCCGTACGGTCTCTACGACAAACTTTTTACTCTGAGAGGTATATGTGGATGCAGATGCCATGTTCCGCAAAATAAAAATGGCATGAGTTGTGTCTCCTCGCATGAGGCTGAGGTCGGCAGCCTTGCTCATGTAATAAGGAAAAGAGTCATTTTTTTCAAAAGCCATGGACAATCCTAATGAATAGCAAATCCCTGGGTCGTCCATAAGAGTTATTAACCAACGGAAGATGTTGGTACAACTCAGATAGTCCTTCAACACGAAACAATAGATGCGTCCGGCACGCACCTGCAATTCCTTTATCCAAAGGGTGTCCTTCATCTGTTCGGCCAACCGCGTTCCTTCATCCAATACCGCCAATGCTTCATGAGGTTTGCCTATCCATTTCAGATAGTCGGCTTTCAACTGGTAAGACATGAACTTTCTTACCGTATCCTGGCCGTTAATGTAGGCATCAGCCGCAGGAACGACCAATGAATCCTCCACCATCGAGGCATCTTTACAATAATGCTGATAACCCAAAAGCCATCCATACAACAAACGTTCCTCGCCCTTCAGTTCCAACGGTCGCTTTACATTGCTCAAGAGTGTTTTCAGACTATCTACGTCCTTGTACACTTGTTCGTCAGCCAAACGGAGCCATTCACTATTGGTATAACTTGGTTTACAAGAGAAAAGAAAAACACTCGCACAGGTCCATAAAAAAACGATATACAGTAATGTCTTCATGATGATTCTGATTTTCTGCAAAGATAATTAGAATCATACGAATCGAGTAATAATGCCACTTGAAAACTATAATTAAATATCTGTTTATCGAAGATTTCCTATCGGTAAGTCGAAAAAAAAACGAGTTACCGATAAAGAATCGGTTGATTTTGCTTATATTTGCATAAACTTAAATGATTGTTATATGCGTGATATTATCACTTAGCAAGTTCTATCATTTTGCTGACGTCAGCAAAATGATCAGCCACTACATTCCCTGCATTTTGACAAGCTTCTTTTGCTTTTTCAATTACATTCACAAAATTACGCCACTGAGTATATCCCAATGCTTGGCATAATTCACGGGCACTTCAATATTATCTGATAATATCTTGTTTCAATGTCGCGGTCAGGATACGGATACATTATTCCGTCATCCTGACCGTTCCTAAAGTATAAAAGTTTATGATGAAAAACGATTTTACATACGCGCCTTCTGGCTTGAACCGGCTCCAGTTCCCTTGTACTTGCTCTTGGTAGTATTGAACTTGTATCGGATGTTCAGCGTATAGGAATATTGCGAGTTGTTGAAGTCCTG
>SUXY01000007.1:0-55806 GCA_015060705.1 Bacteroides sp.
CAAGCAGTCATCTGTACACATCTTCCCATTTCATCGAAGATTTTCCCGGTCGTCGCTTCCAAGTAGAAGCGGTAAGTAGTTTCGGGAAGAAGGAATTGAAAACATTCCTGCAAGGTATGGAGAAGGCGAACATTACCATCCGCAACTTCCCTTCGTCCGTGGCCGACCTCCGCAAGCGTTTGAAGCTGAAAGAAGGGGGAGAAGATTATGTCTTTGCCACCACTTTGGCGGATGAAAGCAAGATTCTAATAAAATGTAAAAAAGTACCTTCAGTTCTTCAAGAACTTCAGAGTTGTTGATTCTCAGTGGATTGGAATGAACTTCCCGGCTGAAGAATAACTAGCTCTCCATATTCCGTTTTTTTTCGCAAAACACCTTTTTCTACTCGCATTTTAGGTCGGGAGTAGAGGAATTCTCTGCAGCATCTTTAAACTTATCAGAGTAGGTGCTTGCCCTAATCATCGAAGTATCGGGTGATTTTTGTCCAAGTGACGAAGTGAAGGTCACTTCATTTCAAATCTCATTGAACAACAACTTGTACCCAATCCCTCGCACATTCACAATCCTTATCCGTTCATCTTTCGCCAACTTATGGCGGAGTTTGGTGATGAATACATGCAGGCTTCGGGAATTGAAGAAGCTGTCGTCGCCCCAAAGTTCGAGGAGGATACTTTGGGTACTGACCACTTCATTCCGATGCTCGCACAGTCGGCGGAGGATTTCCGATTCACGATGCGAAAGTTCTTGTGAGATGCCGGCATAGGTGAGTTGTTGGCTCACGGCATGGAAAAGGTAGTTGCCGAGTTCGAAAATGTGGGTTTGCTCTTTTTGTATGAAAGCCTTGTGGAGCAGAGCCTTGATGCGGATAATCAGCTCCTGCATACTGAAAGGTTTCTTCAAGTAATCGTTGGCACCAAGTTCGAAGCCTTCCACCACATCATTGATGCCCGAACGTGCGGTGAGGAAAAGGACAGGGGTAGTGCGGTCGGTTTGTCGGATGCGACGCACCATCTCGAAGCCGTCCATGCGGGGCATCATCACATCCGCTACTACTACTTCGGGACGTTCGGCAAAGAACATCCGCAAACCTTCTTCGCCATGGAATGCCGTACTGATGCGGAAACCTTGTTCTTCCAAGGTATCTTTGATAATCATCGAGAGCGTCCGCTCGTCTTCCACCAAGAGTACGTGTATCTTTTCCATCTGTTATACATTTATTGTCATTCAGACGACCGAAAGGAGGAAGAATCTCGGTAGCATAAGGTGGGTGTTATCGAGATCCTTCGTCGCTTTGCTCCTCTGGATGACAAGGTTATATGGGGATAGTTAAAACAAATTTACTTCCTTTGCCCGGTGAACTCTCTACACGAATGCTTCCTCCGTGGAGTTCTGCCATCATCTTGATGTAATAAAGTCCTAAACCGTAGCCTTTCACGTCGTGACGGTTGCCGGTGGGTACTCTATAAAACTTATTGAACAAAAAAGGTTGCTTGTCGAGGGGGATGCCGATACCCTTGTCGATGATCGAAATCTGACACGTTTTCCCAAGAATCTGACACTTTATGCAAATATCTGCCTTTTCATCGGAGTACTTTTCAGCGTTGTCTGACAGGTTACTTATCATATTTGACAAATGGGTGCGGTCGGCACGTAGGGAAATATCTTCTTCCATTTGTAAACGGATGCTTACAGGTTTCTCTGATTTCAAGAGTTGTCGACTGATGATGTTCTCTACCATCGGGCGAAGTTCAATGGTTTCGTAGTTGAGTTGGAAGTCTTTCTTCTCCTTTCGGCTCATGGAAAGGATTTGCTCCACCAATCCGCCGAGTTGCTTCAGTTGCTCTTCCACGATGAGGTGGTATTCCTTCCGTTTTTCGGGTGTGTCGGTAGGGAAGTTGAGCAAGGAATCATTGGCGGCGTATGCTACAGCGATGGGAGTCTTCAGTTCGTGGGTGATGTTGTGGGTGAAATCCTCTTTCAGTTCCTCCACCGTCTTTTGTCGGAGGATGATGCGGAGAAGATACCAGAAGGAGATGCCCAAAATAAAGACGATGACGAGGGATGTTCCAAGGATGCCTTGCATCTGATGAAGCACTACTCGATTTGTCGGCTCTACCCACAGGCGATAGGCCATCTTATTATAAAGGTCGTAGTTATAGTAGAAACATTCGGCTTCTTGCGATGGGATATAAGTCGAAGGGTTGCTAATGGCTTGCACGGAGGTGGAGTCTTCTCGAAGGTTCACCATCTCGATGCGATGAGGCAGATAGACAATGCCTCGCATGGCTAAGGTATGGGTGAAGAGGCTATCATATAGTTGGAGATTCACTTCCGTAAATAGGTCGAGTTGGCTATGAATTCCCCGTTGAAAGTATTTGGTAAGCAGTTCGATGCTTCCGTTTTTGTCCACGGTAGCGGTGGTGGGTTCATCGACGGTTATCAAGGAATAGCCTTGTTTCCCATCAATGGTGGAGATAGTCTTGACCGTGTCTTTTAGGTCACTGGCCACTTCTATTTGTCCGTGCTGGTTGCCGTATGTACGGAGAGAGTCGCAACGTGCCATCAGTTCGTTGTAGTCGGTCAGTTGAAGGACTTCCAACAACGTATTGTCCATGTCCTTCTTCATGCTTTGATAGAGGCCGACCAACCAATAGGCTTGGTAAGCGAAGACACCTATCAGCGAGGTGACAATGAGGATGGCAATGGCACGAAACGGGATTTTCATCAGGTTTTTCTTTTTAGATTCTTCACGAAGATACAGAGAAATCCGATAGCTTCTTACTTTTGATAACACTAAATAAGACTTTGTAAGTGGATGGTAACACGGAGGAGGTATATAATTGTGTTTCTTTGCCCAAAAAGAATAACAATGAAGAATGTACTAGTTATTGCGCTTAGTTTTGTCACACTAAGCATCCAAGCACAAAAAGACGTAAACACCGCTTATGTGGATAGCCTTTTCGGTCAGCTCCCCGAAGTGATGGTGAAAGGAGAACGTCCCGTGGTGAAAGCCCAACAAGGCAAGTTGGTTTATGACATGCCCCGTCTCTTGGAGCAACTGCCCGTGAGCAATGCTTACGAGGCGCTGAAGGAATTGCCCGGTGTTATCGAGCAGGAAGGCGGTTTGTCATTAGGTGGAAGAGGGGTGTCGGTCATTATCAACGGGAAGGTGAGTACCATGAGTAAGGAACAATTGAAGACCTTGCTCGAAAGCACGCCCGTTGGACGGTTGGAGAAAGCGGAAGTGATGGTTGCAGCTCCGGCCCGTTATGGCATCCGTGGAGCCATGATTAATGTCGTGTTGAAAGAAACTCTCGGACAGAAACCGATGTGGTCGGGCGAAGTGCAAGGTACTTTTCAAAAAGACCGTCACGAATCAGGAAAAGGCCAAGGCGTTTTACTCTATACGTCGAAGCGTTTTGCCTTGGACGCGATGGTGGCTTATAGCGATACCCGAAGCAGCAACCGCATGGAGAAGACTTCGTGGCATACGGTAGATAATCAACTTCATGAATTGACACTCGATACTCGAGGAGGAGGCCGTGGCAAGCGATGGGACTATCGGCTGGGGATGGACTTTGACTTGGCGAAGAAGCATCGTTTGGGTGTGGTATATAATGGAAATCATCGGGAAGGCTATGACCATACGGAGATGCAAGGTACCGCCACGAGCGACCGCTTGACCGAGGGCATCCGCAAACTTCATAATGTACAGGCCGATTATTACTCGTCCTTCGGATTATCGGCAGGGATGGACTTTCTTTTCTACACGAGTCCTACGGAAGAAAAGATTCATTCGACGCTTCAAGGCGAGGAAGCGAGGTATGATAACCGGAGCAACCAGCGCATCAACCGGTGGCTGTTCTATGTCCATCAGGAACATGCCTTGAAGAATGGCACCAACTTGAACTATGGTATCCGATATGCCACCACACACGACAATAGCTATCAGATGTATCTTGACCCGACCACCGATGAGGCTATTCTTGACCAATCCGCCAAGGACTTGCGGAAGGAATATACCTTGAATTTCTATGCCGGTGCATCGCATAGTTTCAACAATCGGTTGTCGGGCGAGGTGTCGATGGCGACAGAGCTTTATGATGCCCGAGGCCGACATAGTTGGCATCTCTATCCCACGATGAACCTCACTTATCAGCCAGCCGACGGACACACCTTGCAATTCTCCTTCACGAGCGATTGCATTTATCCCGACTATTGGCAGATGCAGGCTTTGGTGCAATATGTAGATAGCTATACCGAGGTACACGGCAATCCTTCCCTGAAGCCTTTCTCTAACTACACGTTTCATCTCAACTATCTGTGGAAGAACAAGTATATGATAGGCTTGCAATATCAGGATAATCCTGATAGCTTCTTCCAACTTCCGTATCAGGAGCTTGACCGATTGGCGGAGGTGAATCAGTTTGTGAACTTCGACTTCCGCCGGTCGTGGATGCTTCAGTTGATGGCTTCGTATCGGGTGGGGAAGTGGTGGAACGGACGTTTCTTTGCTTTTGGCGTTCTCTCTCAAGACCGGTTGGATGATTTTCACGGCATTGGTTTCAATCGCCGGAAGCTCTCGGCGGTGTTCACCTCCAACAACACCTTCATCCTATCTCGTAAGCCGAACCTTGTGGCGAATCTTTCGGGTAGGTATCAGTCGGCAGGCATCCAAGGAATCTATGACATCCGTCCGATGGGGAGTGTGGATGCCTCGGTACAATGGACTTCTGCCAATCAGAAAGCAAAGTTGATTTTGAAAGGTGTTGACCTCTTCCGTACGTCCAGTCCTCACACGGAGATAGATTGGGAAGGACAGCGGATGGAACGAAGCTTGGATTGGGACAACCGGAATGTTTCCCTTACCTTTATTTATAAGTTCGGTGGGTATAAGGAGAAGAAACGTGAGGCGGTGGATACTTCGCGGATGGGGAGATAAAGAAAAAGCACGGAAATTCCGTGCTTCTCTATTTATGCCATTTTTGCTTTGAACGCTAGTGCATACATACGCATTTGCTTTACCATAGCGAGCAGACCATTGCTACGGGTCGGAGAAAGATGGTCTTTCAACCCGATGGCTTCGATGAAGTACAAATCGTTTTCCAAGATTTCATCGGGAGTATGACCGGATACGACCTTTATCAACAGGGCGATGATACCTTTTACAATGAGCGCATCACTTTCGGCTTGGAATTCTACCTTGCCGTCTACCAAGTCGGCTTGCAACCACACACGGCTCTGGCAACCGTCGATGAGGTTCTGGTCGTTCTTGTATTCAGGGGCAAGCGGTTCCTGTTCATTGCCGAGGTCTATCAATAGCTGGTACTTGTCCATCCAATCGTCGAAGTCGCTGAATTCTTCAATCACTTCGTCTTGCAGTTCCTTGATTGTTTTCATATCTGAGTGTTTTTATTTTTCGTTATAAATCACATCCATGACCGTTTGGCCTACAGCTTTCAATGTATTGCGGTCGATGTTGCTGATGTTGTCGTTTACGGTATGCCATGTCGGGCCGAAAGAAGAGTTTTCGTATACCGGATCGAAGTTGATGATATCCACACACGGGATGCGGGCCAATTGGTTCACATACACATGGTCATCAGTCACTTCACTTCCTTCCTGCTTTACAAAGAAACTACCGTAACCCAATTCGTGTGCCTTGTTCCAAATCTTCTTTACTTCCTTACGGGCAGTGCGATACGAATAAGGTTCGTAATAGAAAGTACCTCCCTTACCGCCTACCATGTCGAGCAAGATACCATAGCGGGCAAAGTAACCAGGCACATGTGGGGTACGTCCCCAATATTGTGAACCCAAGCACCAGTCGTGTGGTTTGTAGCTTCCACGATGCCAAGCCGGTGTACCATAGTCTTCGGCATCGAAGAAGATGATGTCGATACCAATGCTTGGAGCTTCTTTCTGAATCTGACGGGCGATTTCAAGCAAGATACCTACACCGCTGGCGCCATCGTTGGCTCCGTCGATGGGCTTTTTGTGATTCTTTTCATCCGTATCATAGTCGGCATACGGACGGCTGTCCCAATGGGCGCAGAGCATTACACGCTTCTTGTTGTCGGGATTGAAAGCACCGATGATGTTGCGGGCTTTCAGGATGGTACCGTCCCATGCTTCGAGGTCGGCATATTGGTTGTATACCTTAGCACCATACTTTTCCAATTGCTTGGCGAGGTATTCACCGCAATCACGGTGTGCTTGTGTGTTTGGCACGCGAGGACCGAAATCGGTCTGTGCCTTTACATAAGCATAGGCACTATCGGCATCGAAGGCCGGTGCCTTGATGATTACTTTCTTTTCAACGGCTTGGCTATCGTCCGATTTCTTGCTGCTACCGCAAGCTACGACTCCGGTTAGGCCCAATAAAAACATCGGTGCGATGAATAGGTTTTTAATTCTCATAAGCTTTGTTTTAGTGCGTGCAAAGGTAATCAAACTTTTTGTACTTCTTCCATTACACGCAGGAAGTTTCCTCCCCAAATGCAACGGATGTCTTCTTCGCTATACCTTTCTTTCAATAAACAACGGGTGAAGTTGATCAGTTCGGAGGCCGAGGCACAACCGATGATACCTCCGTCACCATCGAAGTCTGTGCCGATGCCCACGTGTTCAATGCCCATGATATCTACCATGTGGTTGAGGTGATTGATCGCATCTTGTAGGGTTGCTTGGCCTTCTTCTCTCAGGAAACCATTGTACAAAGTCACTTGGGCTACACCTCCCTTGGCGGCCAAGGCACGAAGCTGGTCATCCGTCAGGTTACGGGGATGATTGCAAAGGGAACGGGAAGAAGAATGAGAAGCTACAATAGGCTTGGTGCTGATGTCGAGTGCATCGTAGAAAGTTTGGTCTCCGGCATGAGAGATGTCCACCATCATTCCCACACGGTTCATTTCGTGGATTACTTCTTCGCCGAAGGCATTCACACCCAAACCCTCGTCGTTGAATCGGCAAGAGCCGCAAAGCTGGTTGTTACCGTTGTGGCAAAGGGTCATATATACCACACCTCGATTTCGGAAACGTTCTACATTCTGGAGGTCCTTTCCGATGGCATACCCATTTTCAATGCCTAGCATAATGGCCTTCTTTCGTTCGGCTTTCAAGCGGAAAAGGTCAGTTGGGGTGTAGGCAATGTTTACAAATTGACTGCTCTTCGCTACCATGGCTTCGATTTCATTCAAGATGCGGTCGGCCTTGGCGGTTGCAGTTAGTAAGTCTTCATCGGTCAGTCCTTGTTGTTCCAGATAAGCGACCATAATGGTGGCATCCAAATGTCCTTCCGTCATTTTGTGGAGATCTACCAATATCTTTGGATCGCGGGAAGCGAAGTTGATTTGTTGGTCGAAGAACATAGGCGTATCGCAATGCGAGTCGAGAGTCAGGACGCGGTTGTGCAGGTTTTTGGCTTCCTTGAACAAAGCTGCTTCTTGAACGAAGTCTGCAATGTCCGAAGTCTCCTTTCCGATAATGAGTGTCGGTATTTGACGGTTGGCTGCTAGTTGAGAAAGCAATGGCTCCGGTTTGTGAGTTAAAAGGATACCATCCAAGGTATTCAGTACATTGACAAGCATATCGGCATTGTCATACGAAGGAAGAACCAAAGGGACTCCTCCGGCTTTCAATACTTCTTCAGCGAAGGTAGCATCTTGCGTGAGACCGATGAGCGGCATGGGTTGATAACCAGGGAATGTCTGATGAATATCGAGGTTCGAATTTGTTTTCATAATGGAGAATGTTGTTAAAAACAGATACGGAAACGGGTAATGCCGTCCGGATAAGTGCGTAAAGAAAATGTACAGTCATGTTTCATCAAAACCTCCCGGATAAAGATGAGGCCGATGCCTTGTCCATTTGGCTTGGTAGAGAAGAACGGACTGAACAGTTTAGCTTCTACCTCTTTGCTGATGCCTTGACCGGTATCACCAATTTCCAGCATCAAAGGAGAAGCCGAGGTACGGATGATGATTTCTCCGTTCTCACCGATGCTTTCGGCGGAGTTTTTGATGATGTTGATAATGACTTGTTCAAAGAGTGAAGTATCGATGCTGACAACCGGATTCTCTTCGCACAATTCCAAGCGAAGGCTGATGCTCCGGCTCTGACAGACATTTTCCATAAAGCGCTTGCAAGCAATGACGCGGTCGTTCAAGCATACCTCTTCCGTTTGTGGCTCGGGAATCTTCACCACATCGGCAAAGTTGGTAATGAAACGGCTCATGCTATAACTGCGTTCGATACAGACTTTCATGACATCGCGCAAGTCTTCGGTATCTTCCATGGCTTGCAGGGCATCGTCTACCGTATCGAGGGTAGAGGTGATTCCAGCTACGGAGTTGTTCACTTCGTGAGCAATCATGCGGATGACTTTCTCGTAAGCCTTCTTTTCCGCTTTCATCACTTCGGAAGTCAAGCTTTCAATCAAATAGAACGGGTGGGCGAAACCACGGTCCACAAACGAAAGGCGGGAGCATCGGTAGATGCGGGAGTCGCTCAAACGTATGGTGGCAGTAGTATCCTTGGGCATCCGGTCCAACTCTTCGGCCAAGGAGCCGGTCAACTCATCCATGGTCTTGTTCAAGACTTCTTCTTCCGTTCCTGCATCCAGGAATTCCAAGGCGGCTTTGTTGGCCATGGAAATCCGTTCGTCGAGGGTAAGGATGATGACTCCCATGGGGGATACGCTGATCAGCAAGTCCAGGAAATGGTTCTGTTCGCGAAGGCGGAGACGTTCTTCCTTCAGTTGGTTCATCATGCGATTGAAGATGGACACGATGCGGTCGGCTTCCCGTTGCCCGACAGGTGCCAACCGGCTGCTGAAATCCTGTGCCTGAAGCAAATCCATACCGCCGGCAATGGAGTTTAAGGGCTTGATGACCTTTTTATAGAAATAGACCAGATAGACGAGGCTGAATGTGATGATGCCTTCTATCAAGTAAAACCTCCATCCGTTTTCTTGTGTGGCGATAAACAGCAATATAACCCATACCGCCATTAACAGGAGTACCAAGAAATAGAAAAAAGATTTCAGTTTCATAGGTGAGGGTCTTTAAAGTTCGATATTGTACTTCTCCAGACGACGGTACAAAGCCGGTCGACTTACACCCAATGCCGATGCTACTTGCGACAAGTTGTTACCGTATTGTGCCAAGGCTTGGAGAATGCGTTGACGTTCCACTTCTTCCAGCGTCAGACCTTCCATGTTCTTGACGGTAGGCGCTTCCGCCGACTGGATATTCTGTGCCTTGAAGTCGGATACATCCAATGTATCCTTGCCGGATACCAACAAGGTGCGTTCTACCAAGTTCTTCAATTCACGGATGTTACCGGGGTAAGGCAAGCCTTTCAGATAGTCCATGGCTTCCGGAGTGAAGTCTACCTTCGGAAGTCCGTTCTGCTTACATTGCAAGTCGGCGAAATGACGCACCAACAATGGAATATCGTCCCTGCGTTCGCGAAGAGCCGGCAAGTGTACAGTAATCAGGTTGATACGATAGAACAAGTCTTCGCGGAAGGTATGTTCCTGTACCATTTGACGAAGATCGGCATTGGTGGCACTGACCACTCGGATATCGACTTTACGAGGACGGCTATCGCCCAGCACTTCGAACGTCTGTTCTTGCAGTACCCGGAGCAATTTCACTTGGCAACTCAAATCCAGGTCGCCGATTTCGTCCAGGAAGATCGTTCCCTTGTCCGCCAGTTCAAAGCGTCCCACCCGGTCGGATGAAGCATCGGTAAATGCTCCTTTCTTGTGTCCAAACATTTCGCTTTCGAACAAGGATTGCGAGATACCGCCCAAGTTCACTTTCACGAACGGTTTCTTCGCTCGTGGACTGTTGCGGTGTACAGCCTCGGCTATCAGCTCCTTACCCGTTCCACTTTCTCCGGTAATCAGTACGGAGGCATTGGTACGGCAGATGCGCTTGATGGTTTCCAGGACATCCATCAATGCCTTGCTTTTTCCGATGATATGGCTCCGGTCGAAATTATCTCCTTCCTTTTTCTCCTCTTCGGCTTTTCGCTTGTTGTTCAGTTCGAGGGCCGTTTCGATGCGTAGTATTAGGGCAGCGTTGTTCCATGGCTTCGTGATGAAGTCGAAGGCTCCTGCCTGCATTCCTTTTACAGCCAGGTCAATGCTTCCCCAGGCAGTCATGAGGATAACGGGTGATTCCGGACGGAAAATCTTCACTTGTTTTAAAAGGGTGATGCCTTCATCGCCACTGGTGGTGAGCGAGAAGTTCATGTCCATCAGTATCAGCTCGGGGGATACGGCACGGACTATTGCCATTGCTTCTTTGGGAGAGGAAACGGCTTGAACATCGTACTTGGCACGCTTCAGCAAGAAGCTGAGGGAGGTACGGATAGCGCTATCGTCGTCAATTACTAGTATCATGGTGCTACAAAAGTAAAAACTATTTTTTAATTATGGCTTCAAAGTCTGCATCAATATTGGTATTCTTTTCGAAATCCCAAAGGGTGAGGCTACGGAGCTGGTAGTAATAGTACCAATAATAGAACAATTCACTGATGTGTTTTTGTCGGGCTTCGTCCTTGCTTACTTGGGCGTCGTTCAAGTCAAGGGTACTGATGCGTCCAATCATGAACGTTTCCACGTTGGTCTTGTAACGGCGTTGGGCGATTTGGTCGGCTTCGTTGGCAATGTCCAGCTGGGCGCGTTGGTTGTTGAACTGCTCTACCAAGATGAAGAGGTTCTGATTGAAGTCCATGGTTTCTTTCTGAAGGCGGCTCTGTACCACTTCACGATTGCTCTTGGCTACCTTAACTTGTCCGCGGCGCTTGCCCCAGTCCAACAAAGGAATCTTGAATCCAACTTCCACAATCTGGTTGTCCTTTAACGGATTGTAAGCTCCTTTGAAAGTCTGGTCAGTACCGGTGAATCCCACTTGAGCAAACAAGGTGATTTGGCGTAAGTTGCCTTTCGCTTTGGCTACATTGTAATCGGCTTCCAGCTGGCGGCGTCGGATGTTGTGTGCAAAGGAATTGTTGGCCAAGGCCTTGTCGAGGGCGTCCTGATAGTTGACCAATGTAGACGGAAGTGTATCGGGTAAGATGGGTTCCAATTCGACGTCTTCGCCCAAAGCCAGGAAGGAACGGAGCTGGAACATGTTGCTCTTCAAGGAACTTTCGTAATCGGTCAAGGACGATTGGGCATTCAGTACATTCAGTTTCAATTGGAGCACATCGTTCTCGCTGATCTGACCCATGCGTCGTTTCGCCTTGGCTACTTCGTACAGCTTTTCGGCGTTTTCCAAGTTCTGCTTGGCGATACCTACATTTTCCTTGGCCAATAGTAGGTTGAAGAAATAGTTGATGGTGGTCATGGTCACTTCTTCGGTTTCGCTCAGGAAGTTGGCTTTCGCTTCGGCATAGCGTACCGGTTCGATGCGACGGTTCCACTTGAATGTATTCACACCGAAAATAGGTTGGTTCAAGGTCAAGGCGATAGGTACGGACATGTACCGTTCGTCTTTCATGCCGTCCATTTGCTTCATGAAGTCGAGAGAGGTATTCAGGGAGAGGGTACCTCCGGTGAGCCAGATGTTCTGGTCAATGGAAATTTCACCGGACATCTGCATGAAATTGTTCCGCACAAAGGTGTACGAACCGTCGCTCTGCTGGTAGCTGTTGTAACTCTTGGCATAACTTGGTACGGTAGCGGAAAAGTTTACTTCAGGCAGCAAGTCGGCCCGGAAGGTGCGATACTCCCAATAAGCAGTTTTCAGTTCATTCAATGCTACAGCAGCATCTACACTTTGTACACGGGCCAGGGTGATGGCTTCGTCGAGGGTAATGGGGCGGGTATGGACGGTGGTTTCCGCCAGTAGGTTGAAGGTGGTTCCAAGTGCTACCACCAAGGCTATCATTCTGTTTGTTTTCATAATCGTTACGTTTTTTGAATATCTAGCAGCAAATATCGTGCCAAACTCTTTAGTGTTTGTATATCAGTGTTTTAATAATGAATTAGGTGTCCGAATTCGGACACCTAATTCATTATCGGACAATTTTATTCATTATGCAATGCATCTGCCGGATCAATCTTCATGGCCTTTTGAGCAGGGATGCCGATACCGATGGCAATCATCAGGGCTATGAGGCCGAAGCTGATAGCTCCACAAATCAAGAGTCTGTCCCATTCCAGGTAAACACCATTGAGACGAGCATTCAGTTCGGCGTAAGCCAAATTAAAGTCAATGATCAATGCCAAAGGAGTGATGATAAGTAACAATAACCATCCTTCACTCAGCAAGCGGGTAAACACCATGCTGTTTGTTGCACCATGTGCCTTGTGAAGGGCGATTTCGCTCTTGCGTTGCTGAGTACGGAACCAGAAGGTGCCGAGCAAGCCGAGGAAGATGTTCACGAGCAAGAATATGACCATGGTAATTGCGTCTCGCACTCCATTGTATTGGAATTGCTGGTAATTGCGTCGGATGTCCTTGAACGAACGGATATTACTGATATAGATGTTTCCGATGCGAAGTTGCTTTTCGCTGTCCGCTTTCAGGCGTTCGATGAAATCCACATCCTGGTCGGCACGGACACGGACGCAGAGTTCGGCATCTTCGGCCCACATAGTCCTTTTGAGCAAGATGCTTCGTGAAGTTCGGGCTGCCTGGAAATCGCTGTATCGAACCACTTTCATGGATGCTCCCAACTGCAAACTGAATGTGGTGTCATTCTGCCAATAAAAGCGTCGACCTACATAGTTGGTCATCGGCAGAGGGCGTTTGTAGGCGTATGTAAACACATTGTCCGAAGCAATCATCTCGCCTCGTTCAAGCATTTCGGCTAATTGTTCCGGGGTTTCACCGTTGGCTCCTTCATAGCGGAACACTTTCACGAAATCGGGGCTTACATTCCTGAGAATCAAGATTCCGCCGGCCTCCAACGTGTCGCCGACCAAGCGGATGGATGTCCAGCTATTGCTTCCGTTATACGGATAGGAATTTTGCGAAAGGCTCACCGCTTCAATTTCCGGACGCTGACGCAAGCGGTTGACCAATTCCAGAATGTCATCCATCTTTTCTTGATAAGGCTTTTCCTGAAAGTCGGGACTTTTCTCGGTCAGGTGTCCCATCTCGATGAGATAACAATGATCGACATTAAAGCCTCGTGGCTCAAAATAGGTGGCTCCGATGCAGTACAAATTGTCTATGATCCACCACATCACTACGCTCACCAATAACAATTCGATGCCTAACCAAAGATTGGTTCGCCATTCGTTCTTTATCTGTGCTAATAATTTCTTGTTCATAATAATCCTCCTTTCTTAATGCAATCGTCCGCTCAAAGCGGTTACAATGTTGGTGCGTGAAGCTATCCAAGCCGGAAGCCCCGTGCTGAGCAGGTTGAGAATGAAGCAGAACAGCAATGCCCAACCGAAGGTAGAAGCATGAATCAGGATATTGACATCTACGGCTGGGGGATTGAGGGTGTTGCTGAACGCTTGTGCAAAGAGCAGTTCATTGCCCAAATGAGCGAAGATGACACTCATCACCAATCCCAATGCACCAGCCAGCAATGTCACCACCATGTTTTCCATCAGGATTTGTCCCATCAGCTCCATGCGGTTGCAACCGAAGGCACGGCGCACGCCGATCTCGCTCACACGCTGGCGGAGGCGGCTCTGGGTCATGCTGCTCAGGTTGATGGCAGGCACGATGAGCAATATCAGGAAGGTCATCAACCGGGAACGACGGTTGCCTTCCAGATCGGGTTCCTGATTGGCGCTGAAGCTGATGGCTTGTTTCTCCTGATCATAAGGACGGTTCCGGTGAATGAAGTTGTAACCGTCTTCACCGACCAGCTGGTTGTAGGTCTCGAACCGGTTGAGCGATTCCTGGCGGATGGCATCGAAATCGTCCCGGCTACGGGCTAGGATGGTACAACTCATCATGCCCATGTGTCCATCGTTCCATGCGTTCTTGTCCTGTCCGGTCGAGGTGTAAGGAATCCATACTTGTCCGTAACAAGTGTTGGCAAGGGTCGATACATCCTTCACCACACCGGCCACCCGATAAGGGGCGTGGTTGAGCAGAAATTCCTTGCCCGCAACTCCTTCGGTCGTTCCGAAGAGTATGCGTGCCACACTCTCGGTGATGACGGCCACGGGTTGGGCGGCATCGAAGGTGGCTTTGTCGTAAGGCTTCCCGTCGATGAAAGAGAAGTCGAACACTCGCCAGAAGATGTCGTCCGTTTCAAGGAGATCGACGGCTGTGGCTGCCTTGCCGGGCAGGCTGACAGGAGTCGCTATCGGCATACAGGTGTAGATGGTCACGGCTTCGGGTGTTTTCAAGGATTGGAACAGTTCTTTGATGGTACGTTCACTCATCGGTCCGTTGCTTTGTCCGCCGTTTCCTTTCCAATTTTTGTTACTGATACTCATGTAATGCACATGCAGGAACCTGTCCCGATTGCTTTCCGGAGCAAACGGGGCTGTCTTTACTTGTTGCATCATCACTACAAGCATAATCAGGAAGATGGCAAGAGCCGTCCCGATAATGCTTACCGCACTGATGATGGGATGCTGGCGCAATTGCGCTAGAGCTTGAGTCGTGTATTGTTTAATCATAAATTCATTCTTTTATCAATTTATTAATGCTGTCATCGCAAAGTATGTTGCTTGTACAAGTTCCGGGTGGTTCCAGTAAGTGGAACTTTTTGTACCTCTTAGTGGAACTTTTTGTTCCAGCTACTGGAACTATCTGGAAATACATGTTCTTTTGTTGTAATCGTGTTATTCTACCTGACGACCGTCGAAGAAGCGGATGGTACGGGCAGTTTGCTTGGCTTGTGCTTCGTTGTGTGTTACCATGACAATGGTACGTCCGTCCTCGCGATTCAGTTGGTGGAGCAAATCCATTACCTCTGCACCCATCTTGGAGTCGAGGTTACCCGTCGGTTCGTCGGCCAAGATGATTTCCGGATTGCCTACGATGGCGCGGGCAATGGCTACACGTTGGCACTGACCACCGGAAAGCTGTGTCGGCATGTGCTTTATACGGTGGCTGAGGCCCACACGTTCCAGCACTTGTTTGGCGAGGGCGGTGCGTTCCGAAGAAGACATCTTGCGGTAGAGCAACGGAAGTTCCACATTGTCCAGCACATTCAGTGAATTGATGAGGTGGAAGCTTTGGAAGACAAAACCCAGTGTCTGGTTACGGAAGGCCGCCAATTCCTTGTCGCCCATTCCTTCGGTGTGTGTACCGTTGATTTCGATGGTTCCCGAAGTAGGTGTGTCCAGCAATCCCATGATGTTGAGCAGGGTGGACTTCCCGCATCCGGAAGGTCCCATGATACTGAGGAATTCGCCTTTCTGTACTTCGAGATTCACGTTTTCCAGTGCCTGTGTCTCAATTTCGTCTGTACGGTAAATCTTGTTGATACCGGTAAGTTTGATCATAGTCATAATGTTTCTTATTTTAAATGTTATTGCTTTTGCCTATGTAATAGCAAAAACCGTGCCAAATAATTAAAGTGTTGATAATGAATGAATTCTTAAAAATCAAGGTGTCCGAAAATGAACACTTTACACATTTTCGAACACCTTGATTGTAACGGATTGCGTGTTTATTCGTCTTTTAATGCATCCACTGGATTCACCCGACTGATGCTTCGGGCAGGGATATAGATGCCGATACTCACTACCGCAATGAGAATCAGCAAAGTGATGACCGACACTCCGGTAAAGTGCAGACCGAAATCATGAATCCAATTGTGCTGGAAATATCGTTGCGACCAGTGTTCCCATCGGGACACATACAATCCCTCCGATAGGGCATATTGGAAATAGCCGAAAAAGCCGATGAGGGATGAAACGATGGTCAATACCATTCCTTCACCCAGCAACATCCGAACGATGTCGCCTTTTGTGGCACCGAATGAACGCATGATACCAGCTTCTTCAGTACGCTTGCGGGTCTGCAACCAGAAGGTACCGATAACCCCTAAGCAGAGATTGACCATAAAGAACACGGCATATGCAATGTTTAAACGGATTTCGTTGGTTACTCCAGAGGTATATTTAAAGTTGTTCAGGTGGTCCTCGTAAGTAATGACCGACTGGGCAAACCAATTGCCCGCTTTCACTTCTTTATGCATCCATGGGCGGAGCTTGCCTACGAAAGTCTTCATGTCTACTTCCGGTTTGATGCGTATCAGGATGTTTGGTGTATACTTGCTGTTCTTTATTGGGCTCACTGTAAACATCAGCGGGTCATTTCCTCTCATAATATAAGGAGTGATGGGTTCTACCACGCCATGGATAGGTTGGTAGAGGGTGTCTCCCTGATGGATAGTGAGCATATTCTTGCCCACGGCATTCTCTCCTGGAAACAGTAGCTCTGCCAAGTCGCGAGTAATGATATATCCATTTTTACCGGTTGCTGTTTTCGAAAGTTCTTCCGGTGAGGGACTGCCGGGTGCCGACTTGATGCCGTATGTCTCAAAAAATTGTTGGTCGATGAAGGCAGGAACCCGATGGACGTAAAATGATTCTGTCGAATCGATGCTTATCTCGGACGAAGCATTTCCTTGGGAGTTGATGTATGCCCATCCCAGGACACAGGCACTCTCTACATCGGGATGTGAAGCCAACTTGTCTTTCACACGAAGGGTATTGGCCAGTTTGGTCTTTTTATTTGCATCGTCTTTCGAAAAATGCGGCGCTTTTTCGTTTATTCTTCCTAGCTCTACGATACAGAGGCGGTCGGCATCATATCCCAATGGTTGACTCATGTAATGGTTCAACACCACAATGGGATCGATGATGATAAAGGTTACGACAGAAACCAATATCAGTTCTGCCGTCAGCCAGCCGTTTCGCTTGCGACGGCTCCATAAGTTATTCAATATCAATTTCCACATAATCGTTTATCTTTTTTCGTTCAACGATTGGATGATGGGGTGGCGGAGGGAAAGCCATGCCGGGATAAGGGCTGAAAGTATGTTCAGTGCCAGACAAAGCAAGAGTGCCGCCAAAAAGATGATTGGAGCGAAAATCATTTCTCCACTTACAGTGGTAGATACGCCTTCGATGGCAAGTATCGGAAGGTCGTCGAACAAGGCAAAGATCCAGTTACGGAAGGCATAAAGTGCGCCCCATGCAATCAGCAAACCTATAAAGCCTCCTACCAAGGTAAGCAACAGATTCTCCCACATCACTTGTTTCAACAGACCGTTACGGTTGGCTCCGAATGATTTCCGTACTCCCATTTCGCTGATACGTGTTTCCATGCGTCCGGCTATCATACCACTCAGGTTGAGGGCAGGTATCAACAGAAGGACGAGTAAAGTCAAGCCAAACTTCATGAACACTTTTTTCCAATCGAAGTCTGACTGGGACAACCCGGTCTGGAAAAGAATCAGTGCATACGAACGGGGTTGGTTTAATTGTTGCAATTTAGTTTCATCTTGTGAGGCATTGAATTTCCGGTACAGTTCCTTGATTTCTTCGCGGAGGGCAGCTTCCTGTTCTTTGTCTTTTACTACCATGGTGATTTCAAACGCACCTATCAGCTTGCTGTTTCCCCACTCCGTGTAACATTCTCCGTGAAGCGTATAAGGCAAGTATATTTGGGCAAAAGACCGCTTGCAAAGAAAGCTGGGTGCTTCGACTACTCCTGATACCCGAAAGTCCAGATAGTTCATGGTGAACGTTTTTCCTACGATATCTTTGGTGCTTCCGAACAGGCGTTCTGCCATTGCGTCCGTGATGACAACCGAACGGACTTCACTTTGTAAGTCTGCTTCCGTAAAAGGTTTTCCTTCGATGAAACGGAAATCGTACGCTTGAAAGAAGTTCGGGTCGGTATATTTGGTATATATTTGGAAATCATTGCTACCATCCTTCGGTTGGATATAATCTTTGGTGTTGCCATAATCCTTGATTTCCGCCGAGACGACTTCGGCGTTCTTCAGCGGATAGAACCATTCTTTGACCGCTTTCAATGACCATGGCGACATGTTGCCGGTGTTACCGATTATTTCTCTTGCTTGTTCCATTATCAATGTCCGGTAACGGTTCGTTTCCGGATAGACAGGCGCAATCTTCACGTAATGGACAATGGCCATAATCATGGTGGTGGCAATGGCAAGTGCGCTTCCTACCACGTAGATACCTGTGAAGAGTTTGTTTTGCTTCATCAGGTTCCATGCTTGTTTGATATAGAGTTTGAACATTAACAGGGTATCTCTTATACAAAAGTGATTGTTATTGCATATTTTACAGCAAAAACTATGCCAGAATGTTAAAGTGTTGAAAATGAGTGGTACAAGAAAATAGAAGTGTCCGAAAACGGACACTTTATCCATTTTCGGACACCCAGATTGTAACGAATTCGTTGTTTTATCTAGCGTTTGAACATCACGACAATTAGCTGAGATTATCCTACTTGACGGCCATCGAAGAAGCGGACGGTGCGGGCAGTTTGCTTGGCTTGTGCTTCGTTGTGTGTTACCATGACGATGGTGCGTCCGTCCTCGCGGTTCAGTTGGTGGAGCAGATCCATTACCTCTGCACCCATCTTGGAGTCGAGGTTACCCGTCGGTTCGTCGGCCAGGATGATTTCCGGATTGCCCACAATGGCACGGGCGATGGCTACACGTTGGCACTGACCCCCGGAGAGCTGTGTCGGCATGTGCTTCATGCGGTGGCTGAGGCCTACACGTTCCAATACTTGTTTGGCGAGGGCGGTGCGTTCCGAAGAAGACATCTTGCGGTAGAGCAATGGAAGCTCTACATTGTCGATGACATTGAGTGAATTAATCAAGTGGAAACTTTGGAATACAAAGCCGAGCGTTTTGTTTCGGAACGCAGCCAGCTCCTTGTCGTCCATGTTTTCTGTGCGTGTGCCGTTGATTTCGATCGTTCCCGAAGTCGGCGAATCTAGTAAGCCCATGATGTTGAGCAAAGTGGACTTTCCGCATCCGGAAGGTCCCATGATGCTGAGGAATTCGCCTTTCTGTACTTCGAGGTTCACGTTTTCCAGTGCTTGTGTTTCAATTTCGTCTGTACGGTAAATCTTGTTGATACCTGTGAGCTTAATCATTGTTGCCATAATGTTCTTATTTTTTTATTTGTTATTATTCTTTTTGTTTACTTGTTTCTCCCCTCTCGAGAGGGGAAATAAGTTCTTTTATTCATCGCGCAAAGCATCCGCCGGAAGCACCTTCACCGCTCTGCGGACAGGGATGAGTGTACCTACCAAAGCAATCAGCAATAAAGCCAAGTAAGTGATGAGGCTGACCATCACGAAATGCGGTGTCTTTTCGAGGAACCAGTTGATGGTTGCGAATTTACTATAGCCGGCAGCTTCGATGGGTGCCATGTTCTCTTCCATGATAGCATAATGAAATAAGATAATCAGCGATACGATGAAAGCTGAGCTGACTAATAGGGCTGCTTCCATAAAGAAACGTCCGATGATGCTTTTTCGGGTAGCTCCGAAACTTTGCATAAGTCCCATTTCTTGTCGACGGGAATTGCATCTTACCCAGAATGTACCTACAGTGCCCAAGAAAATGCAAAGCAGTGTAAAGGAGGCAAGAGCCAATTTCAGTCGGATGACATTGTAGATACCTCCTGCTTCTGCATATCTGATTCTCTGTTCCTTGAACGTTTGGATAGACTTATAATAATAGTTGTTCATCGTCAGATGAGGAGCCACTTCCGTTTCGAATCGTTTGATGAATGCTTCACTATCCACTCCTTCTTTCAATTTGAAGGCAATCATATACCTGTAATGCATGTAGACACCAGTCTGTAAGTCGTTATCAATTCTGACTATCAATGGATAAGGAGGCTGGTATTCCCGATGCTTATAATCCTTGAATACACCTGCTATTTCATATGCTTTTTTCTTGTATGTATATATTTTCTTACCCACTACATCGATTGTTCCAAATGCATTTTTGGCGAAGCTTTCGGATACGAAGTACAAGTTACGGACTCCGGCATCTTCCGGCACGACGATGTCACCGCCTGTCAAAGCATCCTTCATACCGTATGTCTGGAAGATATTTCCACCTTCCAATGATACGTATTCATAGATTTGTGCATGGACGAAATTATCCTTTTCTTTTATCCGAGCAGTATCAGGGAAGAATTGTGTACCGCTCCAGCTTCCTCCATTAGGGAAAGAACTGTTGGAAGCCATGCTGACACTTTCCACTTCCGGGCAATTGCGTAATTGTCTGAGAGCATGTAGGAAAGCCTCTTTTTCCTGTTCGCTCGTTACGGTCGTATCACGCTTGGCATGATTGTTTCCGTATGCTCCCATGCTTAGAACAAAACGTCCTTCTTCTTCATATCCGGCTGGTGTAAAGCGATTGACCATAAGGATATAAACAGGGTCAATGACTGTCCATAAGAAAAAACCGGCGATAATCAGTTCCAATAAAATCCAGCCGTTCATGCGTCGCTGGTTCCACACTTGTTTGATGATATTTTTCAACATAGTCAGTCCTCCTTCTTATCTTTTGGTTTGAATGGAATAAATGATAGGATGGCGCAAAGCCAATAAAGTAGGCACCAAAGCCGATATGAGGTTGAGCAGCACACACACGCCAAAAACGCTTAGGAATAATGGCAGGTTGATGAGCATTTCAAGATTTAATGCCGTTGAAATGTTGCCGAATGAAACAGGATCTTCATCCAAAAGTTTCAGTATCGTTTCTCCTCCAGCCAAAGTAATGGCATATGCCAATATCAAACCTAACAAACCACCGACAAAGGTTAACAAAAGATTTTCTGTCAATACTTGTCCTATCAGGCTTTGATTGGTCGCACCATACGCTTTCCGGACTCCCATTTCGGACAGACGTTCGTCCATTCGGGAAGAAATCATGCCACAAAGATTCATGGCAGGGATGAAGAGAAGGGCCAAAAGCATATACAATATGCTTCGGATAGCCTTTGCGATGTCCGGTTCATGGTTACATTCGATGCGGAAATAATTCTTCCACCATACATCCGGTTGGTTCATCAGCTTGCTTTCATACACTTCATCCTGAAGGTTGTATTGCTTGAAAACTTCTTGAACTTCCGAACGGAGTATTTCCACATCGTCTTCTGTAATAGCTGTCAAATATAATTGTATATTGCCCGATAAGTTGTTATCAGGAAACATACGGAATAATTCGCAGAAATGAATAGGGAGATATATTTCGCCTACAGTAACGGGAGTAGCTGTAGAAGCATCTCTTACTACACCACATACTTGTATATCTTTTCCGTCAAGGTTCATGTATTTTCCTACAACATCGGTTCGGGCAAAGAAACGTTTGGCCATGCTTTCGGAAATCACCGCTTTGGGAAGCCCTGCTTCTACATCCGCTTCATTGTAAGGCTTGCCGGATAGGAATTGAAAAGTGAATACATCCCAAAAGCCTCGGTCTGTAAAATTGATGGCGGGAGTGTAAAGTTCGTTGCTTTCCGGAAGTGTCATGGTATATTCCAATAGTCCACCGATATTGGAAGAGCTCCCAATTTTATCCAAATGTGGCAAGCCTTTCAACATGTCTACTACTTTTAAGGCAACCCCGTGATTACAAGAATAGTTCTCTGGATTGTCCTTTTGGCTGACATTCATTCGGTTGATAACCAATGTCCGGTCACGGTTATACTCCGGATAAACGGGAGCGAACTTCACATAATAGATAATGAATAGCACCATGGTAAAGGCTATCGATAGCCCTGTACCGGCTACATAAATGGACGTAAAAAGTTTGTTTTGTCGCATCATCGTCCATGCTTGCTTGAAATACTGTTTGATCATAATTAGATTGAGAATGAATGTTGTTTCTTATTTTCTTTCTTTTTCACCACAGAGTAACACTGAGTTCCACAGAGTTTTAATTTTTTTGTTTGTCAAGGAGAATTAAAAAACTCCGTGAGACTCTGTGTCCTCCGTGGTGAGTTAAATTTTATTCCACCTTCAGTTTATTCTTGTTTTTATAGCTGCTCATGTCGCTCACCACCACTTGATCGCCCGGCTGGAGACCGCTGATAACTTCTACATATTCGAAGTTCGAGTCGCCGAGCTTCACCTTGCGCTTCACGATTTCGTTTTCGCTATCGAGGACAAAAAGTTCATAATCGCCACGACCCACGTAGTAAGAGGCATTGGCAATGCGCATCACGTCTTCCTTCACGGCATTCATCACATACACATCCGTCTTCAAGCCCGAGCGGAGGCGCTTGTGGCTATCGTCTGCCAGTTGTACGGTGAAGGAAATCACGCCGTTCTTCGAGAGTGGAGTGACGCTGCTGATGGTACCTTCCAACTTTTCGCTTCCCATCTTCACAATAGCCTTGCCACCGGCGGCTACTCTATCTCCGTAAGTGTCGGCTATCTCGCCTTCTACCTTGAAGTGGCTCAAGTCTGAGATGATAGCGATTTGTTGACCTTGCGATACCTGTGTACCTACCTGTGTTTCCACGAAGGTCAAGATAGCCTTGCGAGGCGAACGGATTTGGGCATCGTCCAAAGTGCGCTTCATCTCTGCCAAGCCTTTTGAGAAGATGTTGAATTCGAGTTCCTTTACCTTCAAGTCGGCAGCCTTTACCTTCTTTTCGTTTTCGTATTGTTGGCGGAGCTGTTCCAATTCCAACTTACCTTTATTATAAGCCAACTCTGCTTGGCGCACCTTGTCGGTCGTTCCCGAACCGATGCTGTCCAGGTAGCGTTCGTTGCGGAGTTCCACTTCCTTGCGGTTTAGCTCCATGGCACTGACCTTGATGTTCATCGCCAAGTTGCTGAGTTGGGTTTCATTGTTCACCTTCAGCTGCTCCAACTGGTAACGTCGCATCTGTTCTTCGTCGAGGAGCTTGTTGTAAGCCGTTTCGGTGCTTTGCAAGTCGAGCTTCAGAATCGGTGTACCTACATCCACACTATCGCCTCCCTTTCGGTAAGCCTCGATGATACGGCTATTGATAGGAGAGTTGATGATTTCCTCGAAAGCCGGTACTACCTTGCCCGATGCGCTGACGCTGACCTCAATAGTTCCATGGTCTACTGTCGAGAACACGATGTCTCTCCGTTTGACACTACTTTGCATGAAGGAGATAAGCACTGCCATACATACAACGATTCCGGCACCGATGCCGCCATACTTCATGATTTTCTTGTTACGTTCTTTCTGTCGAACTTCTTTTGGTATTTCTCTATCCATATTTGATTGTTTTTATTTTCGTTCATTGTCACCTTCTATACAGCAAGAATCGTGCCAGAAATGTAAATGGTTGATTATCAGTGAATGTTGGGAAATTGGGGTGTCCGATATCGGACACTTTGTTCGGTTTTGATTGTTCGTTTCAATACATCCATGTCATTCTTCGCCTCGCTCTGAATGACATTTTGGGAAAATTGTGAAAAAAGAACAGCTATTGTCTTCCTAACTTACAGAATTTTTCTATCTTTGTAATCGTTCTTCATTTAAAACTGAATGTAAATGGAACCGATACAGGACTTTTCCAGCTTAGTAAGTCGTTTGCGTGCTATGAAAGAGCGGAAGCGGGTGGTGGTGGTTTGTCCAAACGACCCCCATACGGAGTATGTCATTATCCGTAGCTTGCGCGAAGGGTTTGCCGACTTCTTGTTGGTGGCAGATACTCCTCATTTGCTTAATGCCGAGTATATCCGTCATCAATATCCCGATCATGTGAAAGTATTCGAAGCCAGTAGCCCGGATGTGGCTGCTCAGGAGGGAGTGCTGTTGGTTCGTGAAGGGCATGCCGATGTATTGATGAAAGGAATTATCAATACCGATAATCTGCTTCGGGCGGTTTTGAACAAGGAACACGGATTACTCCCGAAAGGGAATGTGTTGAGTCATGTTACCGTGGCTGAAATTCCTTCCTATAATAAATTATTGTTCTTCTCGGATGCGGCGGTTATCCCTCGACCGGCCTTGAATCATTTCGATGCCATGATTCGGTACAATGTGGATGTGTGCCGTCGGATGGGTATCGATGCTCCCCGTATTGCCCTTATCCATTGTACGGAGAAGGTAAACGAAAAGTTCCCTCATACATTGGACTATGTGACTTTGAAAGAACGGGCTGAGGCAGGAGAATATGGTGAGGTTTACATCGATGGCCCGATGGATGCGAAGACCGCTTGCGATTCGCATAGCGGTGAAGTGAAAGGTATCAGTTCGCCAGTGGTAGGTCATGCCGATATGCTGATATTCCCTAACATTGAATCGGGCAATACTTTCTACAAGACCCTCTCTTTGTTTGGCGATGCCAACATGGCGGGTATGTTGCAAGGAACCACAGCTCCGGTCGTCGTTCCTTCCCGTGCCGACTCGGGTAATTCGAAATTCTATAGCTTGGCATTAGCCTGCGTATGTAGTGATACTAAAAAATAAACATATACCTATGAAGATATTTGTAATTAATCCTGGTTCAACTTCTACTAAGTTGGCGTTGTACGAGGACGATCAGCCGGTATGGGTCGGTGGTGCTCACCATCCGTTGGAAGACTTGGCGCAATATACTCACATCATTGAACAGTTGCCTTACCGCAAGCAGTTTGTGCGTGATATGTTGGCTAAGGTGGGCATTCCTGTTCAGTTTGATGCAGTGATTGCCCGTGGCGGTTTGTTGAAGCCGACACCGAGCGGCATTTATGAGATTGACGAGCGCATACAGCATGACTTGATTCATGCTGAAATGGAACATGCCTGTAATTTGGGCGCTTTGATAGCAGTAGAATTGGCAGAAGAATGTCAATGCCCTGCTTACATAGCCGACCCGGAAGTGGCAGACGAGTTCATGCCTGAAGCCCGCTATACAGGTATTCCTGATATCGAACGCAAATCCATTTTCCATGCCTTGAACAGCAAGGCAGTTTCCCGTAAGTATGCTGCTTCCATTGGGCGGAAATACGAGGACTTGAACATTATTGTTGTGCATTTGGGCGGTGGTATCTCGGTAGGTGCTCATCGCAAAGGACAAGTAATTGATGTAAATAATGCGCTCGATGGCGATGGCCCTTTCAGTACTGAACGTGCCGGTACCGTTCCTGCGGGTCAGTTGGTGGATCTTTGTTTCAGCGGTCAGTATAGCAAGCTTCAGATTAAAAAGATGCTGAATGGTCGGGGCGGTCTTTCGGCACACTTGGGCTTGAATGACATGATTACCATTGCTGCGAAGGCAGAAGCGGGGGAAGAACCGTTCAAGAGTGTGGTGGATGCCATGTTTTATAGCGTAGCCCGTGAGGTAGGTGCCCGCTATGTGGCTTTGAAGGGGCAGGTAGATGCAATCATTGTTACGGGAGGTATTGCCCATAGCGAGTATTGCATGAAGAAGGTATTCCTGCCATGGATTGATTATTTAGCACCGATAGTCATGATGCCGGGCGAAGATGAGATGGGATCCTTGGCTTACAATGCGTATGGTGCCATGAAGGGTGAACGAACCTTGCAAGTGTATGATCCAGCGTAAATTTTAAGATAAAAAAGAAAGCATCCATGAGGATGCTTTCTTTTTTATTCATATTCATGTTTCCGTTTGGGATTCATCGGGAACCAACCTTTCAATACACGTTCGCGTTGCTCGAAAACTTCTTTGATGGTCCAGAAAGAAGAGAAAGAGAAAACGCCCAGCAACGAAGAAATCAGGATATCGCTGATGAGGAGCGAACCCGCTATTCCAATGATTCCCAGTATCAGGAAAATCCACCAGCAACGGGTTCCCCAATAATATTCAGCCTTGACCACGACAGGGTGAAACAGGCCGATGATGAGGAAAGTGCTGATGCCGATGATGAGGCCTTCCCAGTGGAGTCCGTTCAATAGTTCCATTAGTCTTTACAAATAGGGATTTCTTTCTTGATGCTTTGTTCCAGTGAAATCAATGTTTCGGTAGCTGTTACGCCCGGAATTTCCTGAATCTTGGCGTTCAAGAGTTCCATGAGGTGCTCGTTGTCGCGGCAATAAAGCTTGGTCAGCATGGTGTAATTACCAGTGGTAAAATGACATTCAACGATTTCTGGAATCTTCTTCAATTCTTTGACGGCTTCCTTATACATGGAACCCTTTTCCAACTTGATGCCGACATAGGTACAAGTGCGATAACCCAAGCTCTTCGGGTTTACATTATAGCCCGAACCAATGATGACGCCCATATCGATCAAACGCTGAACACGTTGGTGGATGGCTGCGCGGGATACACCGCATTCTGCAGCTACATCCTTGAACGGGATACGAGCGTTCTGTGAGATTATTTCCAATATTTGTCTGTCAAGTTTATCAATTTTCTCCATAATAGTTAGATTTAATGTTTGTCATTTTGTAAGCAAATATAAGTGTTTGTTTTGAATATTCGCATTACTCGATGAAAAAAATCTTGTATTATTCGGGAAAAAGTATGCTTTTTTAGCCTTTTTTGCAAATGTAACGACGTTTAGGCACTTTCGGTAGGCGTGTGAGTAACCAACACTTTGTCTATTCGGGCACCATCCATGTCAACGATTTCCAATTGGAAGTCATTCCATTGCAAGCTTTCGCCGGTTTGTGGAATGTGGCCCAATTGTTGTAGAATGAGTCCGCCCAACGTGTTGTAGCTGGATTCGGAATACAAGTCTTCACAATCAAAATGATTCAAGAAATCGTAGAAGGAACATTGACCGTCGATGAGCCAACCACCATCTTTTCGTGGAAGGATGTCGGGTTCTTCGGCTTCGTTGGGGAGTGAGCCGACCAAGGCTTCCAAGATATCCTTAATCGTAATGATGCCCTGCAAACTTCCGAACTCATCACAAATCAATCCGTATTTGATATGGCTCTTGCGTATCAATTCCAAGGATTTGTATACATCCATGCTTTCGTGGAAGTATTGGGCAGGACGGATGACGTCCCTCAAATTGAATGAACGGTGCTGAACCTTGCCAAACAGGTCTTTGAGATACACCACTCCAACAATGTCGTCCAATGTCCGGTTGCGGGTAATGGGGTAGACCTGGTAAAGATGTTCGCATACCACTTGGAAGATTTCTTCGTTGGTCATATCAAGGTCGATGGATATGATGTCGTTCCGGTGGGTCATAATGGTGTTGACTCCTCGGTCGCCCAACGAGAATACACGGTCCACGATTTCCTGTTCCACTTCTTGTACTTCGCCACTCTCGGTACCTTCGTCTATCATCGACTTGATTTCTTCTTCGGTTACTTTCTCACCATTGGTGTTGATGTTCAGTAAACTGAAGATTAGCGAGGTGCTTTTGGCCAATAACCAGACGAATGGAGAGGCTATGATGGAAAGCCAATACATAGGGCGTGCCAGGAATTTTGCCACACGGGAAGAAGCGCTCATACCGATGCGCTTAGGGACCAATTCGCCAAACAAGATAGTGAGGTAAGTGACAAACATGACGATCAGTGTCTGGGCGGTAATTCGGGCATATGCTGCCGGGAATCCCCATTCGGTCAATACCACCCCGAAATCATCGGCCAAAGCATCGCCGGAGTAGATACCGGTCAGGATACCGATCAGGGTGATGCCTATCTGTACGGTAGAAAGGAACTTGTCCGGATCATTGGCTAGCTTCAAGGCTATTCGGGCCGACTGGTTACCTTTACGTGAATCGTTTGTCAAGTTGCTTTTACGGGCCGATATCACTGCTATTTCGGACATGGAGAATATGCCGTTCAGCAAGATAAGGGCAAGAATGATAATAAATTCCATATTGTGTTGATTGATTAAGTTACAAAGATAGGAAGAAAAGGACATATCCTTGTTGATTTAGCTTTTTTTATCAAAAAGAAACGAAGTTATGTGTAGGAAGTGTTATCTTTGTGGATGAATCAAAAAAGAAAAGAAATGCATCATCCGTTGGAATTGTTCAAGTATTGTCCGAAGTGCGGTTCGTCTGCCTTTGTGGAGAACAACGAAAAGTCGAAGCGTTGCGAGGATTGTGGCTTTGTGTATTATTTCAATGCCAGTTCGGCTACGGTTGCCTTCATCCTGAATGAGCAGGGAGAATTGTTGGTGTGTCGCCGTGCCAAGGAACCCAAGAAAGGAACGCTGGATTTGGCAGGTGGTTTTGTAGACCGTTTCGAGACCGGTGAAGAGGGAGTAGCCCGTGAAGTGTTGGAGGAAACCGGATTGGAAGTGGTGGAAGCCAGGTATCTGTTCTCGTTGCCGAATACCTATCTGTATTCCGGTTTTTTGGTGCATACGCTCGACCAGTTTTTCCTTTGTCGGGTGAAGGATGCCGCTCGTTTGAAGGCCATGGACGATGTGGCAGATTCTTTCTGGGTTCCTTTGCAGGAAGTAAATCCGGAAGCCTTCGGGTTGGATTCCGTACGGGAGGGAGTCAGACGATTTTTGAAAGAACATAACATAACCAAATAGAAGATGAAGAAGAGAACCATTTGGGTGGCTGCTCTGATGAGCCTTTCCGTATCGGGTATGGCGCAACAGGTGTTGCCGAAAGATGTGGCGGGGGATAAGGAATATGCCCGCGTCTGTAAAGAGTATGAGTTGAGAGCGGATAACAGCATTGAACTGTTGGAAGCGTATCTGAAGCAATATCCGGATTCGAGACATGCCAATCGGGTAGAATCGATGATGGCTTCCATCTATTTTGAGGAAGGAAAGTATCCGGAAGCGATTGCTCTCTATCAATCCTGCGACTTGGATGCCTTGGCCGATAAGGAACGCGATGAGGCGGTATTGAAATTGGCGACCGCCTATTTGAAGGTAGACAATCTGGGAGAAGCGAAAGTTTGGTTTACTTTGTTGAAGGATGTCAGCAAGAACCATCGGTTGGATGCTGTCTATAACTTGGGTTACATCGACTATGTGGAAGGTCGATACGACCAGGCCTTGAAAGCATTTACGTCGTTGCAACAGGATGATGTGTACGATGCCTTGGTTCCTTACTACATCGGAGAAATCCATTTGCTTCGAGGAGAGTTCAAGCAAGCGGATGAAGTGGCATCGGATTATTTGCGCCATTTTGCCGGACACAAGGACGAAGCGGAAATGATGCGCGTTCAAGGGGAGGCCCGTTATGGCTTGAAAGACTATATGGGAGCCGTATCTTCGTTGGAAGGATATATGGCTGCTACCGCGCAACCACAACGCAAGGCCATGTACGAACTGGGGATGGGTTATTACCATACCGGTGCTTATTCGAAAGCTACGGAGTTGTTGGGTAGAACAACCATGGAACCGGATGCTTTGGCGCAGAATGCTTCGCTTCACATGGGTTTGGCTTATTTGCAATTGAAAGACCGCAATCAAGCCCGCATGGCATTTGAACAAGCATCCATCGGAAATTTTGATCCAGCCGTTAAGGAACAAGCGTTGTACAATTATGCCTTGTGTATCCACGAAACTTCTTATTCACCGTTTGCTGAATCTGTAACGGTTTTTGAACGCTTCCTGAACGAATTCCCGAATTCCAAATACCGTGAAAGAGTGAACGACTATTTGGTGGAAACTTATATGAATACCCGTAGCTACGATGCGGCATTGAACTCCATTGCCAAGATTTCGAAGCCGGGACCGCGTATCATGGAAGCCAAGCAGAAGATTCTCTTCCGATTGGGTACCCAATCTTTTGCCAATGCCAGGTTTGCGGAAGCTTTGCAATACTTCAACCGCTCGTTGGAAATCGGCCGATACAATTCGGCTACCCAGGCGGATGCTTATTATTGGAGAGGGGAGGCCAATTACCGATTGGAGAACTACAAGTCGGCCGGAAAGGATTTGCGCCGTTATGTAGAGTTGGCGAAAAACAAGCGTAGCCAGGAGTATGCTTTAGCGCTCTACAACTTGGGTTATACCGATTTCAAGCAAAAGAATTACTCCAGTGCCTTGAATTGGTTTAGCCGTTTCGTGAATGAAGGCGCGAATGACAATAAGCAGGTATTGGCGGATGCCTACAACCGTATGGGGGACTGTAATTTCTATGCACGCAAGTTCGATGATGCTCGCCGAAGCTATGACAAGGCCGAACAGGTCGATCCGTCGTTGGGTGACTACTCTTTGTATCAAGAAGGTTTCGTGAAGGGCTTGCAACGGGATTATAACGGTAAGATCCAATCCTTGAACCAGTTGATTACCAACTATCCGCAATCGCAATACATCGACGACGCCTTGTATGAACAAGGACGTGCTTTTGTGCAGCTGGAAGACAATGTCAATGCCATTGAACGTTTCCAATTGTTGGTGAAGAACTTCCCGCAAAGCAACATGGCACCTAGAGCGGCCAATGAAGTGGGATTGTTGTACTATCAGAACGACAAGTATCCGGAAGCCATTGCGGCTTACAAGGAAGTCATCAAGAATTATCCGGGTAGCGAGGAAGCCCGTTTGGCTCAACGCGACTTGAAATCCATTTACATCGACTTGAACAAGGTGGATGAATATGCCGACTTTGCATCGACCATTCCGGGTGGTGCCAACTTTGATGTGAATGAACGCGATTCGTTGACTTATGTAGCGGCTGAACGTGTATACATGCGAGGTGAAACGGCCGATGCCCGCAATAGCTTCATCCGTTATTTGCAGACCTTCCCGGAAGGTGCATTCAGCTTGAACGCCAATTACTACATCGGTTTGATTGATTACAATCAGCAGAATTATGCAAGTGCAGCTCCTTACCTGAATAAGGTACTCGAATATCCGAACAATAAGTATTCGGAAGAAGCCATGATGATGAGTGCGGAAATCGCTTATATTGCCAAGGATTATGCCCAGTCGTTGGAATGGTACAAGCTTTTGAAGGATAGAGCCTCTACACCGGAACGTCGTCAGATAGCGGCAACAGGTATGCTCCGTAGTGCAGCCATGT
Organism: Bacteroides sp.; assembly: GCA_015060705.1. Lineage (GTDB taxonomy): Bacteria > Bacteroidota > Bacteroidia > Bacteroidales > Bacteroidaceae > Phocaeicola. The sequence continues at coordinate 30,849 of SUXY01000007.1, forward strand.
CGGGCAATGGAGAAGAAACCATCTTGGCGGCAACGGCGGTATTGGCAGATGCTAAGGTGGCTCCGGAACTGGAAAGCGAAGCTCGTCATTATCGTTCGAAGGCGTTGGTGGAAGCGAATCAGTTGACTCATGCAGTAGCCGACTGGGAAGCCTTGGCCAAGGATACCCGTAATGTTTACGGTGCTGAAGCCAAGTATCGTTTGGCGCAATACTTGTTTGATAGCGGAAAGACTAAAGAAGCCGAACAGGAAGTGTTGAACTATTTGGAAGTAAGTACACCGCATGCTTATTGGTTGGCTAGAAGCTTTGTCTTGTTGTCAGACATTTATGCGAAGCTCGACCGCAAGTTGGAAGCCCGTCAATACTTGCTCTCGTTGAAGCAGAACTATCAGGCGGACGATGACATTGCCGGTATGATTGAGAGCCGATTGGAGAATTTGAGTGAATAAAAAATGAATGGTATGAAAAAGAAACTCGTTATATTAAGTATAGGAATGTTGCCTTTGTTGGCAGCTCATGCCCAAGAACAAGATACGACACTTGTCCGTACGGTAGTGGTAGAAAATCAGTACAACCCGACCGTGATGGATGCTTCGAAAATCAATGTTCTTCCCAAGGTGGAAGAACCTACCGTACCGAAGACACACATCGATTATGCCACTTCCCTTCGTCCGGTATCTGCCTGGAATTACCAAGCCATGCAACCGATTGTGAAGGATTGGAAAGCAGATGCCGCTTATCGTGGATATTTTTGTGCCGGATATGGTAATAATGGAAATGTAGATGCCCGGTTGGGATATTTGTGGGATATCTCGAAGAAGGATAGACTGAATGTGGCAGCTTCATTGGATGGTTGGAATGGAGATTTGACCGATTGGAATGAGGAGGATTGGACATCTCGTTTGTACAATACCCGTATTGGACTAGATTATAAACATGCTTTCAAGAAAACTGATTTGATGTTGGGTGGCTATTATCGTTCGCAGGTTTTCAATTATATGCCTCCTAAGTATTATGATTATGACAATCTGTCATCAGAAACTTCATACGGAAGACAGCACCAGACAATGGCGAATGCACATCTCGGATTGGCTTCTACAGATGAGGCGATGCCTATACAATTTTGGGGAGAAATTGGCATGAACTATTTCAAACAGAAATATCCGACTCGTGTAGTTGAAGGAAATGAAACCAATCTTTACGTGAAGGGAAATGTTTGGAAGGCATTCAATACTCAAGGAGTTGGTGTCGCTTTCGATTTCAACAATTATTCGTATTCGATGGGTGAAATGGAGGATGCTACTTCGTTGGAATTGAATCCTTACTATAAATATGAAAGCGAGGATTGGCGAATCCGTTTGGGAGCCCACGTAGACTGGTGGGGCGGAATGGATGATGGAGTGAACTTCTCTCCGGATGTGAATGTGGAATATGTTTTTTCGGATAGTTATGTGTTTTATGCAAAGGCTGATGGTGGTAGGGAAAACAAAAGTTTGATGGGACTTACAGACATCACTCCTTATTGGACTTTGTCTCATTCGTATATACAACCAACCTATGTCTCATTGGATGCTGCTTTGGGTTTGAAGGCTTCTCCTGCCAATGGCTGGTGGTTTAATTTGAGTGGAGGTTATCAGATTCGTGAGGATGATTTGTTCTGGATACTTGGGAATGCAGGTAGTTCGTATGTTTCATTCTTCCAAGGAAAGTCAAACGTGTTTTATGGAAACGCAGAATTGAAGTATGATTACAAGGATTTATTCGATTTGGCATTGCAGGCAACCTATTATAATTGGGATTCAAAATCATCGGATGAATACGAACAAAAATGGGTGTTGGCTTTGAAACCTGAGTTGGAAATCAATGCCGAAGTTGGTTTTAAACCGATGCAAGGCTTGAGGGTGAAGGCTGGGTATGAATATGTAAAGAGATGCGAAGATGTATACGACCCTATCAGCAATCTCTATGCCGGAGCTGACTATGCTTTGTTGAAGAACCTAAGTATATTTGCTCAAGTAAACAATCTCTTGAATAAAGAATATGTAAGATACGATGCCTACCCAGCTCAGAAATTGAACTTCTTGGCAGGCCTTTCGCTTCAATTCTAAGGTAAAACGGCCTCGATTTAAGCAATTTTAAGAAAAAAAGCAGAAACATACCTTATTATATAGGTGTGATTCTGCTTTTTTTTCTACTTTTGCCCCCAAATTAATTTGAACATGCAGAAGAACCTTGTGATAGTAGAGTCTCCTGCCAAGGCTAAAACCATTGAAAAGTTCTTGGGGGATGATTATAAAGTCCTTTCCAGTTACGGACATATCCGCGACTTGAAGAAAAAGGAGTTTAGTATTGATGTAGCGAATGGCTACCAACCTACTTACGAAATACCGGAAGACAAAAAGAAGTTGGTCAAGGAATTGAAGTCCGAAGCCAAGAAAGCAGATATGGTTTGGCTCGCATCCGATGAGGACCGCGAGGGAGAAGCTATTTCCTGGCATTTGTTCGAAGTGCTGGGATTGGATCCGAAGAAAACCAAGCGTATCGTATTCCACGAAATTACTAAGTCGGCTATCCTGAAAGCGATAGAAAATCCACGTGACATTGATGTAAATTTGGTGAATGCACAGCAGGCGCGTCGTGTACTCGACCGTATTGTAGGCTTTGAACTTTCGCCGGTATTGTGGCGTAAAGTGAAACCGGCCTTGTCGGCTGGACGTGTACAATCGGTAGCGGTCCGCTTGATTGTGGAACGTGAACGCGAAGTGAATGCGTTTGTGAGCGAATCGTGGTACAGAGTAATAGCTGTCTTCGAAGTACCGGAAGAAAACGACGAAAAGGTAGAAGTAAGAGCCGAATTGGGTCGTCGTTTCAAAACCAAGGAAGAAGCACATGCTTTCTTGGAAACATGCAAGGATGCTAAGTATAAGATTATAGACATTGTGACTCGTCCGTCGAAGAAATCGCCGGCGCCTCCGTTTACTACCTCTACCTTGCAGCAGGAAGCGGCTCGCAAATTGGGCTTCTCCGTTTCGCAAACCATGGTGGTGGCTCAGCGCTTGTATGAAAGCGGACAAATCACTTACATGCGTACCGACTCTGTCAACCTCTCGGATTTGGCATTGGCTACCAGCCGTCAGACTATTACCGAATTGATGGGCGAGAATTATGTCAAGACCCGTCAGTTTGCGACCAAGAGCAAGGGCGCACAGGAAGCGCACGAAGCTATCCGTCCGACTTACATGTCGAACGAAACCATCAGTGGTACGGCTCAGGAACAGAAGTTGTATGAACTGATCTGGAAGCGTACTATTGCATCCCAAATGGCGGATGCCGAATTGGAAAAGACCACCGCAACGATTGCTATCAGCAATAGTGATGAAGTCTTTGTGGCTACCGGTGAAGTCATTACTTTCGACGGTTTCTTGCGTGTTTATAAGGAATCGTACGACGATGAAAACGAACAGGAAGACGAAAGCCGTTTGTTGCCTCCATTGACCGTAGGTCAAGTATTGGAAAGAACGGTGGTTTCGGCCACTCAACGCTTCAGCTTGTGTCCTCCTCGCTATACAGAAGCCAGCTTGGTTCGTAAGTTGGAAGAACTGGGCATCGGTCGTCCGTCTACGTATGCACCGACCATTTCCACCGTTCAGCAAAGAGGTTATGTGGAAAAGGGCAACAAGGAAGGTGTGAAGCGCGAATACGACGTGTTGACCTTGAAAGGAAACAAGATTGCCGAAACTACCAAGAGTGAAATGACTGGCAATGAAAAAGCCAAGTTGCTTCCTACCGATGTGGGTATTGTAGTCAACGATTTCTTGATGGAATACTTCCCGGGCATCATGGATTACAACTTTACCGCCAGTGTAGAAAAGGAATTCGACGAAGTAGCCGATGGCGAAAAGGAATGGACCGGTATGATGGATGTCTTCTATCAGGAGTTCCATCCGTTGGTAGACAAGACCATGAATACCAAGACCGAACACAAGGTAGGCGAACGCATCCTCGGTACAGAACCGGTTAGCGGAAAGCCTGTTTCGGTAAAGATTGGCCGTTATGGTCCAATTATCCAGATAGGTTCGGTAGAAGACGAAGAAAAGCCGAAGTTTGCTCAGTTGCCGAAGGGCATGGCCTTGGAAACCATCACTTTGGAAGAAGCGTTGGAATGCTTCAAGTTGCCTCGTGATTTGGGTGAATTCGAAGAAAAGAAGGTGTCGGTAGGGGTTGGCCGCTTCGGTCCTTACGTCCGTCACAACAATGTGTTTGTTTCGATTCCGAAGGGAACCGATCCGATGAGCGTTTCTTTGGAGGATGCCATTGCCTTGATTTTGGCAAAGCGTGAAGCGGCTGAAAACAAGGTGATCAAGACATTCGAAGCAGAACCTGGATTGCAGATTCTGAATGGTCGCTACGGTCCTTACATTGCTTACGAAAAGAAGAACTATAAGATTCCTGAAAATGTAGAGCCGAAGGATTTGAATCTGGAAGCTTGCTTCAAGGTCATCGAATTGCAGAAAGCGAAGGGAGAAACCAAGAAACCACGCTATAGTAGCAAGAAAAAATGATACGTATCTTTCTACTCGGATATATGGGTGCGGGGAAAACGACGCTTGGAAAGGCGTTTTCCCGTGCCATGAGGCTGACCTTTGTCGACTTGGATTGGTATATCGAGGAGCGATACCACAAGACCGTCCGTCAGATCTTTGACGAACGGGGTGAAGACGGATTCCGCGAACTGGAAAAACGGATGTTGCATGAGGTGGGTGATTTTGAGGATGTGGTCATTTCGGTAGGAGGGGGAACCCCTTGCTTCTTCGACAACATGGACTACATGAACCAAATGGGCGAAACCATCTTCCTGGATGCAGGTGTCAAAGTATTGTTCCGCCGGTTGAAGGTAGCCAAGCAACAACGCCCTTTGTTGGCCGAAAAGACCGATGAAGAGCTCATGACATTCATTGTGGAAGCCCTTCAGAAACGATTGCCTTTCTATACGAAGGCCAAGCATGTGTTCAATGGCGAACAATTGGAAGACCGTCATCAGATACAGCAATCGGTAGAACGATTAAAAGAATTGTTGAATTTATGAAGAAAGAAAAATTGACCGTCATCAAAGTCGGTGGCAAGATTGTAGAGGAAGAGGCAACGCTGAACCAGTTGTTGCAGGATTTCTCGGCTATCGAAGGATATAAGGTGTTGGTACACGGTGGTGGCCGTTCGGCTACCAAGCTGGCATCGCAATTGGGCATTGAAAGCAAGATGGTGAACGGACGCCGGATTACCGATGCCGAAACGTTGAAGGTGGTAACCATGGTCTATGGTGGTTTGGTGAACAAGAACATCGTGGCCGGTTTGCAGGCCAAAGGTGTGAATGCCATGGGTTTGACAGGAGCCGATATGAACGTCATCCGTTCGGTAAAGCGTCCGGTGAAAGACGTGGATTACGGCTTTGTAGGCGATGTGGAAAAGGTGAATGCCGAATTGTTGGGTAGTCTTATCCGTCAAGGTGTAGTGCCTGTGATGGCTCCGTTGACTCACGACGGACAGGGCAGTATGCTCAATACCAATGCCGATACCATCGCCGGAGAAACCGCTAAGGCATTGGCCGAATTGTTCGATGTCACTTTGGTGTTCTGCTTCGAGAAAAGGGGTGTGCTCAGCGATGAGAACGATGACGATAGTGTCATTCCGGTCATTACCCCTGAACTCTTCCAGGAATATGTGGAAGAGGGTATCATCCAGGGTGGCATGATTCCAAAGCTCGAGAATTCCTTCTCGGCTATCGATGCCGGTGTATCACAGGTTGTGATTACGTTGGCTTCGGCTATCCATCAACAAGGTGGAACGGTCATTAAGAAATGAAAATTGTAACATTGTAACATTGTAACACGGCGTGTATTTTTCCCGTGTACCTATATAGTATATAAATATACAATAATTATTATATTATATTACTATTAGGTGATTGACCCCTTCGGAGAGGCCTTAATGTTACAATGTTACATTTGTTACTTTTGCGCGAAATCGGCCCTACAGATAGCTGTGGATGGGGTAGGTGTAACAACCCCTCAAAAATTAGTGCGAAAATTCCTCAACTCTGCCCTCAATTTGTGTGCTTTTCCCTCCGTAAGTCCGTCCAGAATCTCCCAAAACTTCGGTCCATGGTTCATTTCTCGCGTGTGAGTGAGTTCATGAAGCAAAACATAATCCATGAGGTGTGGTGGAAGCAACATCAGATAACAGGACAAATTGATGCTTCCAATTGCCGAACAACTCCCCCAACGGCTCTTGCTTCCCGTGATTTTCACCCGTTTGTACTTAAAATCGTAACGATTGGCCAATTCTTCCAACAAAGGTGGAAGATAGTTTTGCGCCCGTTTCTTCAGCGCACGGACGATGGCGTTACGCAATAAACCCTGTACGTCTTTCTGCGAAAGATCTATATCGGGTGGGCAACAAATCGTAACGTCTTCTTCGGTAGCACGTAGGGTGAATCGGGAGAAACGTCCTTGCTCCAAATGCAATCGGAAGCAGGGCGCATCGATGCGGAAGTTCAAGTCCAGGGGTTGGGGAGCAGCTTTCTCCCATTTCTCCAACAGGCGGGACCGGTATTCTTCCACGACCGACAGGATTTTCGACGTTTGGCAATAAGGAGGAACCGTCACATGCAAGCCATCGGCTTTGGTGCGCATGCTGATGTTCCGTGCCGTGATGCGGGTACGGATAATGATTTGTCCGAAGTCGGTATCCGGGATGACTCTTTTGGTCGCCATGATCGTATCAGCGTGCAGGAGTTTCTTCAAAAACCACCTCATCATTGGTTTTCTTGACGATGACCTTGCTGCCTTCCTTGCTCAAGTTGAACGGAGTGGTGGCATCCGTTTCATTGTCCACGATCATCAGCACATGTTCTTCGGCAAAACGGTCGATGTCCAGTGCCACGAGTGTATCGGGCAGGATGCCGTTCATCAGCAAACTATCGTTCATATAAATGCTGAGGTTCTTGCCGGACCAATCGGATGTCAGTTCGATGTGATATTGTCCTTCGTAGGTCTTTTTCTTTTCGGCATCGCGCTTGAGGGTAAACGACAAATAAAGGAAAATGGCCGTGATTGCCAATACGGCAAAGAACAATACGGCATTGAAAACCATGAAATTCTTATGCGGGTTACTTCTTTTTCTACTCATAATCTGATAAGTTTCTGCAAAACTATAAAAAAAACAGGGAAAATATTGTGGCTCTGAGGGATAATTTGTACATTTGCACCGAAATGGATGAATGGTGGGGCTTGATTAAAGCCCTTTTTTTATTCTTAATAGTTTATAAATGATAGATAGAAACGTTGTAAGCGGGATTGTAAACGAATGGCTGGAAGATAAGGACTATTTTCTGGTGGATGTTACTGTAAGCCCGGATGACAAGATTGTAGTGGAAATCGACCATGCAGAAGGTGTATGGATTGACGATTGTGTGGAACTCAGCCGATTCATTGAATCGAAACTCGACCGTGAAGAAGAGGATTATGAGCTGGAAGTCGGTTCGGCCGGCATCGGACAACCGTTCAAGGTGCTGCAGCAATACCTGATTCACATTGGCAAGGAAGTGGAAGTGCTGACCAGAGACGGTAAGAAGCTGGAAGGAGTGCTGAAAGATGCCAATGAAGAAAATTTTACTGTAACGATCCAAAAGAAGGTGAAGCCGGAAGGTGCCAAGCGTCCTAAATTGGTGGATGAAGACGTAACCTATACTTATAATGATATAAAATATACTAAATACTTAATTAGTTTCAAATAATTATGGCCAAGAAAGAAGAAACAATCAGTTTGATTGATACGTTTTCGGAATTTAAGGAAACAAAGAACATCGACCGCACTACCATGGTGAGTGTGCTCGAAGAATCGTTTCGTAGCGTGATTGCGAAAATGTTTGGCACCGATGAGAATTACGACGTGATTGTAAACCCTGACAAGGGCGATTTCGAAATCTATCGTAACCGTGTGGTGGTAGAAGATGATGAGTTGGAAAACGATAACAGAGAGATTTCGTTGACGGAAGCACGCAAGATCGATGCGTCGTACGAAGTAGGCGAAGAAGTGACTGATGAAGTGATTTTTGCCAAGTTCGGTCGTCGTGCCATCTTGAATCTGCGCCAGACATTGGCTTCCAAGATTCTGGAATTGGAAAAGGATAGCCTTTACAACAAGTACATCGACAAGGTAGGTACCATCATTGCTGCCGAAGTTTATCAGATCTGGAAGAAGGAAATCCTGTTGCTCGACGATGAAGGCAATGAATTGTTGCTCCCGAAGACCGAACAGATTCCGAGCGATTTCTACCGCAAGGGTGAAACCGTACGTGCCGTAGTGGCTCGTGTAGACAACCGCAACAACAATCCGAAGATTATTTTGAGCCGTACATCGCCGATGTTCCTCGAACGTTTGTTGGAACAGGAAGTACCTGAAATCAACGACGGCTTGATCACCATCAAGAAGATTGCACGTATCCCGGGTGAAAGAGCGAAGATTGCCGTAGAAAGCTACGACGACCGTATCGATCCGGTAGGTGCATGTGTCGGTGTGAAGGGTAGCCGTATCCACGGTATCGTTCGCGAACTCCGCAATGAAAACATCGACGTAATCAACTATACATCGAACATCCAGCTCTTCATCCAGCGTGCGTTGAGCCCTGCAAAGGTTTCAAGCATCGTGATGCACGAAGAAGACAAGAAGGTCGAAGTATACTTGAAGCCGGAAGAAGTTTCATTGGCCATCGGTAAGGGTGGTATGAATATCAAGTTGGCTAGTATGTTGACTGAATACACCATCGATGTATACCGCGAATTGGATGAAAATGTAGACGATGAAGACATCTATTTGGATGAGTTTAAGGATGAAATTGATGAGTGGGTCATCAATGCTATTAAGAGTATCGGACTCGATACAGCAAAGGCCGTGCTGAATGCACCGCGTGAAATGCTGATTGAAAAGGCCGACTTGGAAGAAGACACCGTAGACGAGGTGTTGGATATTTTAAGCGCTGAGTTTGAAGAAGAGTAATCTCGACTGAAGCTCAGATTTAATCATTAAAAGACGAATATGGCGATTAGACTGAACAAAGTAACAAGAGATCTGAATGTAGGAATAACGACGGTAGTTGAGTTCTTGCAGAAGAAGGGGCATACCATCGAAGCAAGTCCTAACGCAAAGATTACCGAAGAACAATATGCTGAACTTGTGAAGGAATTCAGCAAGGATAAGAATCTGAAGAAAGAGTCTGAGAAGTTTATTCAGGAAAGACAAAACAAGGATCGCAACAAGCCGACCGTTTCTATCGATACCGAAGAACCGAAGAAGGAGGAAGAAATCGACCTCCGTCCGACTGCTAAGTTCAAGCCGGTAGGAAAGATTGATTTGGATAGCCTGAACAAGCGCCCTGCGGCCCCGAAGGTAGAAGAACCTGTGAAGGAAGCTGAACCGGAAGTGGCACAGGAACCGGTCATTGTTGAACAACCGGTAGTAGAAGAAAAGAAACCGGAAGTTGTTCAAGTAATGAAGCCGGTGGAAGAAAAAGTAGAAACACAAGAAGTACCAATGGAAAAAGAAACTTCTGAAAAAGTAAATATTCAAGAAACAGAAGAAGGCGGTGTCTTCAAGATCCGTCCGACAGAATTTAAGTCAGGCATCAATGTGTTGGGTAAGATTGACCTCGACGCATTAAACCAGTCTACCCGTCCGAAGAAGAAATCGAAGGAAGAAAAGCGGAAGGAAAGAGATGAAAAGGAAAAGCTTCGTCAGCAACAACGTCAGCAGATGAAGGATGCCATCATCAAGGAAATCCGCAAGACGGACGACAAGAGCAAGGAGTCTGACGACGAGGCAGGCAAGAAAAAGAAGCGTAATCGCATTGGTAAGGAACGTGTGGATATCAATGCTCCTAGCAATCAAGCCGGTGGCCAACGCAAGGAAGGTGGTCATCAGGGTAAGAATGCCAATGCAGGTAAGCCGGGTAAGGACCAGGGCAAGCCAAACAAGGATCGTTTCAAGAAGCCGGCTCCAAAGGTGGAAGTGAGCGATGAAGATGTAGCAAAGCAGGTAAAGGAAACATTGGCTCGCTTGACCAACAAGACCAAGAACAAGGCTGCTAAGTATCGTAAGGAAAAGCGTGACAATGTACGCGACCGTATGATGGAGCAGGAAGAAATGGAACAGGAAGAAAGCAAGATCCTGAAACTGACCGAATTCGTTACTGCCAACGAATTGGCCAACATGATGGATATTCCTGTAACTCAAGTTATCGGTACTTGTATGAGCATTGGTATGATGGTATCCATCAACCAACGTCTTGATGCAGAAACCATTAACTTGGTAGCTGAGGAATTCGGTTATCAGACAGAATATGTAAGTGCGGAAGTTTCTCAGGCAATCACAGAAGAAGCCGACGCAGACGAAGATTTGGAACCACGTGCTCCGATTGTTACCGTGATGGGTCACGTAGACCACGGTAAGACTTCGTTGCTTGACTACATCCGTAAGGCAAATGTAATTGCAGGTGAAGCGGGTGGTATCACTCAGCACATCGGTGCGTACAACGTGAAGTTGGAAGACGGTCGTCACATTACCTTCCTCGATACTCCGGGTCACGAAGCGTTTACAGCGATGCGTGCTCGTGGTGCGAAGGTAACCGACATCGTTATCATCATCGTTGCTGCCGATGACAATGTGATGCCTCAGACCAAGGAAGCTATTAACCATGCGATGGCTGCTGGTGTACCTATCGTGTTTGCCATCAACAAGATTGATAAGCCGACCGCTAATCCGGACAAGATCAAGGAAGAATTGGCTGCAATGAACTTCCTCGTGGAAGAATGGGGTGGAAAATACCAGTCACAAGACATCTCGGCCAAGAAGGGCTTGGGTGTAGAAGACTTGTTGGAAAAGGTATTGCTCGAAGCCGAAATGTTGGAATTGAAGGCGAACCCGAACAGAAAGGCTACCGGTTCTATCATTGAATCTTCACTCGACAAGGGTCGTGGTTATGTTGCTACTGTATTGGTATCAAACGGTACTCTCCGTGTAGGTGACATTGTATTGGCCGGTACTTCATACGGTAAGGTAAAGGCAATGTTCAACGAACGTAACCAACGTATCAAGGAAGCAGGTCCGGCAGAACCGGTATTGATTCTCGGCTTGAATGGTGCTCCTGCTGCAGGTGATACCTTCCATGTGTTCGATACAGACCAGGAAGCTCGTGAAGTGGCCAACAAGCGTGAACAGTTGCAACGTGAACAGGGCTTGCGTACTCAGAAGATGTTGACATTGGATGAAGTAGGCCGTCGTTTGGCATTGGGTGACTTCCACGAATTGAACATCATCGTGAAGGGTGACGTGGACGGTTCTGTAGAAGCATTGAGCGACTCGTTGATCAAGTTGTCTACTGAACAGATCCAGGTGAACGTAATCCACAAGGGCGTGGGTCAGATTTCTGAATCGGATGTGACTTTGGCTGCTGCTTCGGATGCGATCATCGTTGGTTTCCAGGTACGTCCTTCTAACCCGGCTGCTAAGTTGGCTGAACAGGAAGGTGTAGACATCCGCAAGTATTCAGTGATCTACGATGCGATTGAAGAAGTAAAGGCTGCGATGGAAGGTATGTTGGCTCCGACATTGAAGGAACAAGTAACCGCTACTATCGAAGTGCGTGAAGTCTTCAATATCAGCAAGGTGGGTCAGGTAGCTGGTGCGATGGTGAAGACCGGTAAGGTAAAACGTAGCGACAAGGCTCGTTTGATTCGCGATGGTATTGTGGTATTTACTGGTAACATCAATGCATTGAAGCGCTTCAAGGACGATGTGAAGGAAGTAGGTACCAACTTTGAATGTGGTATCAGCTTGACTAGCTGCAACGACTTGAAGGTAGGTGACATCATCGAAACATTTGAAGAAATTCAGGTGAAGCAAACATTGTAATTTATTACTAAATGATATTTGTGTGCCAATGTGCTGTTATGGCACATTGGCACATTGCTTTTACATACATATGGAAATTATAGACATTATTATATTGGTATTGATAGGGGTTGGCGTTATCCAAGGGCTGATGAAAGGCTCTCTCAAGCAATTGGCGGCCATTGTCGGTTTTGTAGCCGGTTTGCTTTTGGCACGTGGCTTGTTTGGTACGGTAGCTGCTCAATTGGCTCCGGCTTTGGGAACCTCCATTACCATAGCACAGATTTTGTCTTTCATCTTGATTTGGGTAGCAGTACCTATTGGATGTTCTTTGATAGCATCCGTTCTGACTAAAGCATTGGACGTTGTAAACTTGGGTTGGCTGAATCGGTTGGCTGGCGCTATGTTAGGAGCGGTAAAGGTGATGCTTTTGGTAGGCTTGGGTATTTATGTTTTGGAATATATCGACCCAAAGAGTGAGATGATGAGTCAAACAACAAAGAAAGCATCTATGTTATATGGTCCTATGAAGGAATTCGTGGATCAATGTCTGCCGGTTGTCAAGGACGTGACAGACGATATCAAGGATGTAACAGATAAAATAATCAAGTAACGATGGAAGAACAAAATAATGCATATCTGAGAGGATTGACGCAGGAGAAGTACAAGTATGGCTTCACTACCGATATCCATACGGATATTATTGAAAAAGGTCTGAATGAGGATGTCATCCGACTGATTTCGGCAAAGAAGAACGAGCCAGAATGGTTGTTGGAATTCCGGCTGAAGGCATACCGTTATTGGTTGACCATGGAGTTGCCGACATGGGCGCACCTCAATATACCTGAAATCGATTTTCAGGATATCTCTTACTATGCGGATCCAACCAAGAAAAAGGAAGGCCCGAAGAGCATGGATGAGGTTGACCCGGAATTGATCAAGACCTTTAATAAGTTAGGTATTCCTTTGGAAGAACAGATGGCGCTCAGTGGCATGGCGGTGGATGCCGTGATGGACTCGGTATCGGTCAAGACCACTTTCCGTGAAACACTCATGGAGAAGGGTATCATCTTCTGTTCGTTCAGTGAGGCGGTTCGGGAACATCCGGACTTGATCCAGAAATACCTCGGTTCGGTAGTGAACTATCGCGATAATTTCTATGCTGCCTTGAACTCGGCGGTATTCAGCGACGGCTCTTTCGTATATATCCCGAAGGGTGTCCGTTGTCCGATGGAGCTTTCGACTTATTTCCGTATCAATGCGGCGAATACCGGTCAGTTCGAACGTACGTTGATCGTGGCCGATGATGATAGCTATGTATCCTATTTGGAAGGTTGTACCGCTCCACAGCGTGACGAAAACCAGCTCCATGCAGCTATCGTTGAAATCGTGGTACACGATCGTGCGGAAGTGAAATACTCGACCGTACAGAACTGGTATCCGGGTGATGCTGAAGGTAAGGGAGGTATCTACAACTTTGTGACCAAACGTGGACATTGCAAGGGGGTAGACAGTAAGTTGAGCTGGACGCAGGTGGAAACCGGTTCGGCCATTACGTGGAAATATCCTAGCTGTATCTTGACCGGAGACAACTCAGTAGCCGAATTCTATTCGGTAGCTGTAACGAATAACTACCAACAGGCCGATACGGGTACCAAGATGATTCACATCGGTAAGAATACCCGTAGTACCATTGTAAGTAAGGGTATCAGTGCAGGTAAGAGCCAGAACTCTTATCGTGGTTTGGTGCGTGTAGCCGAGAAAGCAGAAAATGCCCGTAACTATAGTCAGTGCGATTCGTTGCTTTTGGGTAGCGAATGTGGTGCCCATACATTCCCGTATATGGATATTCACAATGAAACGGCGATTGTAGAACATGAAGCAACGACCAGCAAGATCAGCGAAGACCAATTGTTCTATTGTAATCAGCGAGGCATCAATACGGAAGATGCGGTCGGCTTGATTGTCAATGGTTATGCCAAGGAAGTCATTAACAAGCTCCCGATGGAATTTGCGGTAGAAGCTCAGAAGTTGTTGGCTATCTCTTTGGAAGGAAGCGTAGGTTAAATGGAAAAAACTAAGATTATGTTAGAAGTAAAAGACTTGCATGCCAGTGTCAATGGCAAAGAAATATTGAAAGGCATCAACTTGAGCATCAAGAAGGGTGAAGTTCATGCCATTATGGGACCTAACGGTTCGGGAAAGAGTACGCTTTCATCGGTATTGGTAGGTCATCCTTCATTCGAAGTCACCAAGGGTTCGGTTACCTTTGATGGTCAGAATCTGTTGGAGTTGAGTCCGGAAGACCGTAGTCATGCCGGGTTGTTCCTTTCGTTCCAGTATCCGGTAGAAATTCCGGGAGTAAGCATGGTAAACTTCATGCGTGCAGCGGTAAACGAAAAGCGCAAGTACGAAGGCAAGCCGGCGTTGACCGCTAGTGAATTCCTGAAGCTGATGCGTGAAAAGCGTGCAGTGGTAGAATTGGACAACAAGTTGGCCAACCGTTCCGTGAACGAAGGTTTCAGTGGTGGTGAAAAGAAACGTAATGAAATCTTCCAGATGGCGATGCTTGAACCGAAGCTCAGTATCCTCGATGAAACTGACTCAGGTTTGGATATCGATGCTCTTCGCATTGTTGCCGAAGGTGTCAACAAGTTGAAGACACCGGAAACCAGTTGCATCGTGATTACTCACTACCAGCGCTTGTTGGACTACATCAAGCCGGACGTGGTGCATGTACTCTACAAAGGCCGCATCGTCAAGACTGCCGGTCCGGAATTGGCATTGGAGATTGAAAAGCGTGGTTTCGATTGGATTAAGAAAGAATTGGGAGAATGAAAGTAGAACAACAATATATTGACCTCTTTTCGCAATGCGAAGCCATGATCTGTCGGCATAGTGCTGAGGTGATGAATGCTCCTCGTGCACAAGCTTTTGCCGATTTTGAACGTCTCGGCTTCCCTACTACCAAGGAGGAAAAATATAAGTATACGGATGCGGCCAAGCTCTTCGCACCGGATTACGGATTGAATTTGAATCGTCTGGATATTCCAGTCAATCCGTACGAAGTGTTCAAGTGCGATGTGCCGAACATGAGTACCGCTCTATACTTCGTAGTGAACGATGCTTTCTATAGCAAGGCATTGCCAAAGACTCCACTGCCTGAAGGCGTGTTGCTTGGTAGTCTGAAGGACATGGCAACTCAATATCCGGATTTGGTAAAGAAGTATTATGGAAAGTTGGCGGATACATCGAAGGATGGAATCACGGCTTTCAATACCACTTTTGCACAAGACGGTTTCATGCTTTATGTACCGAAGGGTGTGGTGGTAGATAAACCGATCCAATTGGTAAACATCCTTCGTGCCGATGTGAACTTCATGGTGAACCGTCGTTTGTTGGTGGCCCTCGAAGAAGGAGCACAAGCCCGCATGTTGGTATGTGACCATGCCATGGACGATGTGAACTTCCTTTCGACTCAAGTGGTAGAAGTGTTTGTAGGCGATAATGCCGTGTTCGACTTCTATGAATTGGAAGAGACTCACAATAGGACGGTTCGTTTCAGCAACATGTATGTCGCCCAAGAAGCGAACAGTAATGTACTGCTCAATGGTATGACTTTGCACAACGGTACCACTCGTAATACAACCGAAGTAACCTTGAATGGTCGGGGAGCAGAAATCAACCTCTGTGGTATGGCTATTGCTGATAAAAACGAACATGTGGACAATCATACTTCCATCGACCACAAGGTGAGTGATTGTATCAGCAATGAATTGTTCAAGTATGTACTCGATGACCAATCCGTTGGCGCATTTGCCGGTAAGGTATTGGTACGTCCGGGAGCGCAGCATACCTCTTCGCAACAGACCAACCGCAACATCTGCGCTACTCGTGAAGCCCGTATGTATACCCAACCTCAGTTGGAAATCTATGCTGACGATGTGAAGTGTTCGCATGGTGCCACCGTAGGGCAATTGGATGAAAAGGCTTTGTTCTACATGCAGCAACGCGGTATTAGTTACAAGGAAGCCCGTTTGTTGCTGATGTTTGCTTTTGTGAACGAAGTGATTGACACCATCCGTATGGATGCGCTGAAAGACCGTTTGCATCTGTTGGTTGAAAAGCGTTTCCGTGGAGAGTTGAACAAGTGCCAAGGATGTGCTATTTGTAAATAAAAGGAATTATGTACGATATTAGTAAGATAAGAGAAGATTTCCCCATCCTTAGTCGGGAAGTGTACGGCAAGCCATTGATTTATTTGGACAATGGTGCGACTACCCAAAAGCCCCGCTGTGTGGTGGAGGCTATCACCAACGAATACTACTCCGTGAATGCCAACGTGCATCGTGGAGTACATTTCCTTTCTCAGCAGGCTACCGAATTGCACGAAGCTTCGCGTGAAACGGTTCGTCGTTTCATCAATGCCCGTAGCACCAACGAGATCATCTTCACCCGAGGTACTACGGAAAGCATCAATCTCCTGGCTTCTTCTTTTGCCGATAGCCAGATGCAGGCAGGTGATGAAGTGATTGTTTCTACGATGGAACATCATAGTAACATTGTGCCTTGGCAATTGCAAGCAGCAAAGAAAGGCATTGTCATCAAGGTGATTCCGATGAACGACAAGGGAGAACTTCTTCAGGACGAATACAAGAAACTCTTCTCGGAAAATACCAAGTTGGTGTGTGTGATGCATGTCAGCAATGTGCTCGGTACAGTGAATCCAGTCAAGGAAATGATTGCCGAAGCACATGCGCATGGAGTACCCGTTTTAGTGGACGGTGCACAAAGCGTTCCTCACATGAAGGTAGATGTACAGGATTTGGATGCCGATTTCTTTGCTTTCAGCGGACACAAGGTGTATGGTCCTACGGGAGTCGGTGTGCTCTATGGTAAAGAAGAATGGCTCGACAAGCTTCCTCCGTATCAAGGGGGAGGCGAGATGATTCAGAGCGTTTCATTCGAGAAGACTACCTTTAATGAATTGCCGTTCAAGTTTGAGGCTGGTACACCGGATTATATCGGTACCACTGCTTTGGCAAAGGCACTCGATTACGTCTCTGCTATCGGTATGGAGAACATTGAAGCCCATGAACAGGAGTTGACTAAATATGCCATGCAGCGTTTGAAGCAAATCGAAGGCATGCGTATCTTTGGAGAAGCGGAACACAAGAGCAGTGTTATCTCGTTCTTGGTGGGAAACATCCATCATCTCGACATGGGTACGTTGCTTGACCGTCTCGGTATCGCTGTCCGCACGGGCCATCATTGCGCCCAGCCGTTGATGATTCGTCTCGGTATCGAAGGTACGGTGCGTGCTTCCTTCGGACTCTATAATACGAAAGAAGAAATAGACATTTTGGCAGCCGGTATTGAACGGGTGAGTAAGATGTTTTAATATATAGCGAGAGGAATTAATCCTCTCGCTTTTTTGTTAGATTGAACAAAAGAACGTCACTAAAAACGGAACGCTGAAATCCACTACGAAGCCGTGGAAGATGGAGACGATGACGAAACGTTGTCCGGCGCATTGAGTGATGATGGGAAGGGTGGTGTCCATGGTGGTGGCACCGCCCGACGAGATGGGAGCGAGGTTGCCGAACCATCGCACCATCAGCGGAGCACCTAACAGGGTCATAATCTCGCGGGCGATGTTCGAGAGCAAGGCTACCGTGCCCAGTTCCGCTCCTTTGTATTCGGTGATGAAGATGCTCGAAAGCGAATAGTAACCGAAACCGGAACCTACCGCCATACACTCCGGTGTGGTACGGTGGGGAAAGACTAGACTAATCAAGGCAACTGCCGATAGCGTTCCTAGAATGGTGCAGATCGGGAGCAGCATCAATCGGGGATTGAGGGAACGGAAGTTCTGTATGGTTTGTGGATCATGACCGATGCTCAGGCCTACACTGAACATCAGTCCACAGAGGGCATAAAAGCTCAGGTCGCCCGAAAGCCAATCCGACGGAATCCAGTTGAATACTCCACAAATCACCCCCAGGGCGAAGAAGCCTACGATAATCAAACTTCCTTTCATGGCTTTGTCTCCTTTCTGCCGTTTACATGCTTCCATAGTGCCCAAGCAGCGATGCAGCTTCCCAAAACACCTACTATAGCGATGACGAAAGCTTCCACTCCTAAAGTCGGAAGACTCCGGATAATCTGTTCGTTGTGCCCCACTTCGATGCCGAGCAGGAAGAGTAACAGCCATATCAAAGTCGTGATGGCCTTGTTGATCCAAGGAAGGGATTTTCGGCGGAGCATATATCCCAAGCCGATCCCTATAAACATGATTCCGATAACGGTAAACATAAACAATCTTTTTAGGGTGCAAAGGTACATCTTTTTCTTTTATTTCCTTATCTTTGTTTTTTTAAAGATAGAAACGATGTTATTGCCCTATTTACATAAAGACGTGATGGAAGCCGGATGCGATGAGGCAGGTCGTGGTTGCTTGGCGGGTGCAGTCTATGCGGCGGCGGTCATTCTTCCATCTGATTTCGAGAATGAAATGCTGAATGACTCGAAGCAGCTGACCGAACGCCAACGCTACCAATTGCGGGAGGTCATCGAGCAGGAAGCGCTGGCATGGGCGGTGGGTATTGTTACTCCTGAGGAGATAGACCAAATCAATATCCTGAATGCCTCGTTCCTGGCGATGCATCGGGCCATCGATCAGTTGAAGGTACGACCGGAGCATCTGTTGATCGACGGGAACCGTTTCAAGAAGTATCAGGATTTGCCGCATACCACGGTGGTGAAAGGCGACGGGAAGTACCTATCCATAGCTGCAGCCTCCATCTTGGCAAAGACCTATCGGGACGATTATATGAATGCCTTGCATCAGGAATATCCGTTTTATGATTGGAACAAGAACAAGGGCTATCCCACCAAGAAACATCGTTCGGCTATCCGGGAACGGGGTACTACTCCTTATCACCGCATGACGTTCAATCTCTTGGGAGAAGATCCTCAATTGTCTTTCGATTTTTAATCTATTACAAACTATAAAACAAATCTTATGCGTAAAAAAACATTGAGTTTCTTGCTAGGCTGTCTAGCTATGCCGCTCATGGCTCAAGTAGCTCCTCTCGAAGGATTCTACTACGGCACGATGCAGGCGCCGACAGGCTGGGAATGGCAAAGCGTGGATTCTTTGTCATTGAACAAGGAGCAACCGCATGCATGGTTCTTCTCGTTCGAGAATGTAGAGCAGGCTCGTAAGGTATTGCCTGAGCATAGTAAGTATTGGCAGTCGCTGGATGGCGAGTGGGCGTTCCATTGGGCACCTAGTCCGGATGAACGTCCGAAGAACTTCTTTGAAACATCGTATGATGTCAGTGGTTGGGACAAAGTACAGGTGCCGATGAATTGGAACATCTACGGAGTGCAGAAGGATGGTTCGCAGAAGTATGGTACACCGATTTACTCCAACCAGCGTGTTATCTTTGCGCACAAGGTAGCGGTGGACGACTGGAAGAAGGGCGTCATGCGTGAACCGGCTAAGGACTGGCCTACCTACAAGCATCGTAATGAAGTGGGTTCATACCGTCGTTCGTTTACTATCCCTGCCGATTGGGCAAACCGCAAGGTCTATATCAATTTTGATGGGGTAGATTCGTTCTTCTATCTTTATATTAATGGCAAGTATGTGGGTTTCTCGAAAAATTCTCGTAACTTGGCTCAGTTCGATATCACTCCATACTTGGTGGAAGGTGAGAACATCGTGGCTGCCGAGGTGTACCGCAACAGCGATGGCTCGTTCCTCGAATCGCAGGACATGATGCGCTTGCCGGGTATCTTCCGTAGTGTATCGTTGACTTCCAAGCCGAAAGTGCAGGTGCAGGACATCGTGGCCATTCCGGATTATGAAGACGATTATACATACGCCAAACTGAACATTACTACTACTATCCGCAATTTGGATAAGAAAAAGATCAAGGATTACACGCTTTCTTATTCGCTTTATGAAAACAAGTTGTATTCCGACGAAAATACATTGGTGGAGGATGTTAAAGTAGAAGTACCAATGTTACAGATTCTTCCTGGGGATACTTGGTATGTTGTGTCTACGATGTATGCTGGAAAAAATGTAAAGCCATGGAGTGCAGAAAAGCCTTGGCGTTATACCTTGGTGGGCGAATTGAAGGATAAGAAAGGCCGAATGGTAGAAACCTTCTCGACTATTGTCGGTTTCCGCGAAATCGAAATCAAGGATACTCCGGCCGATAAGGATGAATTCGGATTGGCGGGCCGTTACTATTACCTCAATGGCAAGCCTATCAAGATGAAAGGGGTAAACCGTCACGAAAGCGATCCTGAAAAGGGGCACTATATCACCCGTGAACGTATGACCGAAGAAGTGATGTTGATGAAGCGGATGAACATTAATCATGTTCGTAACTCGCACTATCCATGTGCTCCGTATTGGTACTATCTGTGCGACAAGTATGGTATTTACTTGGAAGACGAGGCGAACATCGAAAGTCACCAATATTATTATGGCAAGGAAAGTACCTCGCATCCGGTAGAATGGAAGAATGCACACGTAGCCCGTAATATGGAAATGGTACGTGCCCGCATCAACCATCCGTCGGTATGTCTCTGGAGCTTGGGTAACGAAGCCGGTCCTGGCGATAACTTCGTGGCTGCTTACGATGCCATCAAGGCATTCGACCAAAGCCGTCCGGTACAGTATGAACGTAACAACAACATTGTTGATATAGGTTCCAATCAGTATCCGTCTATTGCTTGGGTACAAGGAGCGGTAACCGGTAAGTACAACATCAAGTATCCGTATCACATCTCGGAATATGCTCACTCCATGGGTAATGCCTGCGGTAACTTGGTGGATTATTGGGATGCGATGGAGAGCACCAACTTCTTCATCGGTGGTGCTATCTGGGAATGGATTGACCATGGCCTCTACAACTACGATGCGAAGACAGGTACCCGTTATATCGGTTACGGTGGTGACTTCGGTGACAAACCGAACGACGGAACCTTCTGTATGGACGGCTTGCTGATGCCGGATATGGTAGCGAAGCCTCAGTTGTATGAAGTAAAGAAAGTCTATCAGAATGTCCATGCGAAGATGTTGGATGTTAAGACCGGTAAGGTGGAAATCTTCAATGAAAACTACTTCGAACCGCTGAATGACTATCAGATTGTTTGGTCGCTCTGGAAGGACGGCGAATGTGTGCAGCTGAATGCACCGGTACAAGGTCCTCGCATGGCGGTGGCTCCTCGCAGCAAGCAAGTGGTGACCTTGCCTTACGACTTCAGCAAGCTCGATGCACAGGGCGAATACTTCGTGAAGGTGCAGTTCCTCCTCGGTGCCGATATGCCGTGGGCTAAGCAAGGCTATGTGCAGATGGAAGAACAATTACCGATAAAGGCTGCTGAGGCTTTGCCGGTATTGGCGGAAGTGGCGAAGGGTGAACCGATTAAGGCAGAGGTGCTGAAGGAAGAAGGCCTGATTGTGGTGAATGGAAAGGACTTCTGCGTGAAGTTCGACGGAAAGACCGGTTCTATCCATAGCCTCGTCTATAGTGGACGCACCGTGATTGCCGACGGCAACGGTCCGAAGCTTGATGGCTATCGTGCTCCGGTGTGCAACGACAACTGGGCGGACTACAAGTGGTTCCAGTATGGCTTGCACAATCTCCAGCACAAGGTAATCGATTGGAGAACCTTGCATCTCAAGGACGGCAAGCGTGCATTCGACGATGGTCGTGTCATGGTGACATTTACTATAGAAAGTCAGGCTCCGTTCGGAGGTCGCAACACGTATAGTAACCGCGACCGTAATCCGCAGGATTCTTATAAGATCGTGAACAACGAGGCCAAGCCTTTCGGTGAAGACGACTTCAAGTTCACTACGAACCAGATTTGGACCATCTATCCTGATGGCTCCATCGAGCTGCAAAGTTCGGTAATCTCCAACAAGCCGACGACCGACTTGGCACGTTTGGGTTACACCTTGAAGTTGCCGAAGGACTATGTGGACTTCACATATTACGGACGTGGTCCGATAGACAACTTCAACGACCGCAAGGTGGGTCAGAACATCGAAATCTTCCGCCAGAAGGTGGGCGATGAAATCATCCATTGCCGTCCGCAGTCGATGGGTAATCACGAAGAAGTGCGTTGGGCTGCCTTGACTGATGCCAAGGGACAGGGTGCTGCTTTCATTGCCGATGGCATCATGTCGGCTTCGGCTCTTCCTTGGAGCGAAATGGGCATTACCGAATCGGCGCATCCGTACCAGCTTCCGCAGAGCGACGGTGTTTATCTGCACCTCGATGCGAAGGTGACAGGCTTGGGTGGTAATAGTTGCGGTCAAGGTGCTCCGTTGTTGCCGGACCGTGCCAAGGCTGAAATCCGTAACTTCGGTTTCATCATCCGTCCGTTGGCCGATGCTAAGAACTTGCAGGAAACTGTAAAAGTGGCTGCTTCCGGTGAAACTCCGATTATCGTTTCACGTGATAAGGAAGGTCTGACCACTGTTTCGGCATTGGATGCTACCCGTACCTTGATGTATAGCCTCAATGGTGCCAAGAAGGGTAAGGTTTATACAGCGCCTATCAATCTTCGTGAAGGCGGTGAGTTGAAGGTGTGGTATGAAGGCAATCCTTGGTTGTATTTCGTAAGTCATTTGCCTCGCATCGAGAATGTTCCGCTCGAAGTGGTGTATGCAAGTAGTCAGGAACCTCGCGAAGGGGATGCTGCACACTTGACCGACGGTGAGACTTCTACCATCTGGCACACCATGTACAGCGTGACATTGGCGAAGTTCCCTCATTGGGTAGATTTTGATGCCGCTTCTGTCAAGAACATGAAGGGCTTCATCTATATTCCGCGCATGGATAGCTCCAACGGTTATGTGAAGGATTATGAAATCTACGTCAGCATGGACGGTAAGGAATGGGGCGAACCGGTGAGGAAGGGTAGCTTTGAACGCACCGGTGAAGCGCACAAGGTGATGTTTGATAAGCCGGTCAAGGCCCGTTACATCCGCTTCCGTGCCTTGAGTGAGCAACGGGGCAATGATTATGCCAGCGGTTCCGAATTCGGCCTGTTGGCAGAATAAAACAATAAAAAATAAAGGATGAGTTTTTGCTCATCCTTTATTTTTTATTGTTTACTTGCTTCGCAGATACGAGCGATAACCGTAAATGGTGATTACAATAAAGCAAATCAATGGGAGAACGAACGATACGTTCACCGCCGGCATACCGGCAAACGTACCCATATCGATGATGCTGGCTTGCAGCGGCGGCAATACCGAACCACCGAGAATCGCCATAATCAAACCGGCAGCACCGAACTTGGCATCGTCACCCAAGCCTTCCAAGGCAATACCGTAGATGGTCGGGAACATGAGCGACATACATGCCGATACAGCCACCAAGCAATACATACCCCAAATATCCTGGAAGAAGATGACACCGCAAGTGAAGCAGCAAGCAGCAACCGCCAGAATACCGAGCAGCATACCGGCATTGAGATAACGCAAGATAAAGGTACAGATGAAACGGCTACAGCAGAAAATCACCATGGCGATGATGTTGTATTGCTGTGACAATACTTCTGCAGAGCGTTCGTCCATGCCTTCGCCCATGAAGATGCGGGTACCGTACTGGATAACGAAAGTCCAGCACATGATTTGGGCACCTACATAGAAGAACTGGGCGATGACACCTTCGCGATAACGCTTGATGCCGAAGATGCGCTTCAAGGTAGGACCGAAGTTGATTTCCTTGGACTGGTCGCCGTTCTTAGGCATCTTGGTGAAGAGAATCAGCAGGAACATGGCGGCAATCACCAGACCGATGATCAAGTAAGGGCCAATCAATACACTCAAGTCCGATTGCTTCAGGGCTTCGAATTCCTCACCAGAGAGCAAGGCACGCTCGTCGGTTTCCATCGGGCTGAGCTTCGCCTGGATGAAGTTCATCGCCACATACATACCTAGCAAGGAACCCATCGGGTTGAACGACTGGGCGAGGTTCAATCGGCGGGTAGCGGTTTCTTCGGTACCCATTGAAAGGATATAAGGATTTGCACTGGTTTCAAGGAACGAGAGACCGCAAGTCAGGATAAAATAGGCAAGGAGGAACGAATAATATTCGCCCGTCATCTTGGCAGGGAAGAAAAGGAGTGCGCCGATGGCGTACATTCCGAGTCCCATCAAGATACCTGCTTTATAAGAATATTTGCGGATGAACATGGCAGCCGGAAAGGCCATGGCAAAGTAACCTCCGTAGAAAGCCACTTGCACCAAAGCACCGTCCGTCACGCTCATGCGGAAGATTTTGGAGAAAGCCTTCACCATCGGGTTGGTGATGTCGTTGGCGAATCCCCACAATGCGAAACATGAGGTGATAAGTATGAACGGAATGAGATAGCTCACCCCGTCCTTACTGATGATAGATTGTTTGTTGTCTTGAGCCATGTCAACTTATTTTGTCTTTTTGCCCAATACGTAGATTTCCAAGTCGTCGATTTCTTCCGGAGTGAGGACACTGTAGTCGCCACCGCTCTGAACGATGATACGGCAAGCCATTTCGAAGAAGGTTGCACGTTCGAATACTTGGTTGAAGTCCTTACCGCACACTACCTGACCGTGGTTGGTCAAGAGGATAGAGTTGTGTTCCTTCATGGCTTCTACGACAGCAGCCGCCAATTCCGGAGATCCCGGGCGATAGTAAGGTACCACAGGGATTTCCTTACCTACGTGGCAAGGTACTTCAGCAGTTACGTTGAAGTTGGTCGGCTTGTTCTTCATGCAGGCTACGGCAGTAGCATATTCCGACTGGAAGTGGAGAACCACATTCACGTCTGGACGGGCACGGAGGATACCGAGGTGGAAAGTGCTTTCCATCGAAGGCTTCACACCATTCACCGGAGTGCCGCTTTCGATGTTGCAGATAGATACCTTTTCCTTCTGGAGGTTAGGTACCCAGGAGCCTGTACCGGATACGAGGGCTTCTTCGCCGATACGCCAAGA
>SUXY01000007.1:55906-63358 GCA_015060705.1 Bacteroides sp.
GTAGTCGGCCATGTCGGGTCGGTACGCATGTTCAATACTTCGTGGATTTCCGGATCTACGTCGGCAGTCCAACCTTCTGCAATCTGGAGGACAGGACCCAAGCCCTTGATGAGGTTCAAACGAGACATAGTGACAGGCATGCCACCCTTTGACAAGAAGTTGGAAGAGAAACCACCACCACGGAAGTAGTCGCGGTCAGCCGGCATCCAGTTGGTATTCTTCAAACAGCCTTTCACGTCGGCTTCGGTCATTTCCCAGCATGGCTTCATGCAAGGTTCGCCTGCAGCGTTGGTACTAGCACCGGTAGCGTCGAGAGTCGTTGCACCTGAGTTGATCAAGTGAATCATACCGCCTGCTGCCAAGCCTGTGAGTTCCTTGCCGGTTACACGCTTCACAGCTTCCGGGCTCCAGTAAGTACGAACGTCGGAGAACATCTGACCACAACCGGTCAACAATTTACCGAACAACATCGCAACGGCGTTGCAAGCATCGTTTTCAGTAGCCACTACGTAAGCTTCGCGGATACCGTTCCAGTCGAATGTACTACACATCAAAGCTTCTGTAAAGTCACCGTTTGGCTTCCAGTCAGTCCATTGGCGTTGGCCTTGGAAACCGGCAGCGATAGCGTTGTGACCGATCGCTTCTTCCAAGAAGCCCATTTCGCGGAGCTTCGGATTGCCCTTCATCAAGTCGCGAACGATGAGTGTCATCTTCACTACAAATTCCCAGTCGGCATCCTTGCCTGCACGGTCTTTCTGCTTTTCCGGACGGTTCTTGTCCCAACCTTCGTTCACCTTGCACCATTGTTCGGTCCAAGCCATGGCCTTTTCGTATTCTTCGTGGTCGTAGATACCTTCATCCATGCGGCGGAGAATTTCGGTTTCGTCTACGTTTTCGTTACGCATACCGAGGTATTCCTGGAAGAAGTTCTGGTCCACGATACTACCGGCGATACCCATACACTGGCTACCTACTGACAAGTAGCTTTCGCCACGCATAGTCGCTACGGCCAAAGCGGCACGTGCCCAGCGGAGAATCTTTTCAGCGCAGTCTTCAGGGATGGTATTGTCGGAGAGGTCCTGTACATCGTGTCCGTAGATGCCGAATGCAGGAAGCCCCTTCTGTGCATGACCGGCCAATACAGCTGCCAAGTATACAGCGCCCGGACGTTCGGTACCGTTGAAGCCCCAAACAGCCTTCGGCCAATGTGGATGCATGTCCATGGTTTCAGAACCATAGCACCAGCAAGAAGTAACAGAGATAGTAGCACCAACGCCTTCGCGTTCGAACTTAGCCTGGCAAGCAGCAGTTTCGGCTACACGACCGATTGTACCGTCGGCGATAACGCATTCTACCGGTGTACCATCGGCATGTTTTACATTGGCAGAAATCAATTCGGCAACGGCTTTTGCCAAGTTCATGGTCTTTTCTTCCAGACTTTCACGAACACCACCTTGGCGTCCGTCGATAGTGGGACGAATCCCAATCTTAGGATACTTGCTCATAGTATGATTAATTTAAGGGTTTGTAATATATCAATTTTTACAAAGTAAGAAAATTGCATCGTAAAAGACAAATCTACGCTTTGTGTTCTTTAACATGGCTTCATCTTGAAAACAATATACTTCTTGACACAATTGGTGTCAACAGATATATCAGTCCCTCCTAAAATATAAATGGAAATCTCGATGAAATGGGGGGAAACGTTCATTTTCGACTGTTTTTAGTGAAGTTTAGGAGCCCTAAAACCTTCGTTAAAACACGGACTTTCAGAATTACCCGAAAACTCCTTGCACTCTGTCACACTTCTTGGAAATCAATACGTTATGGTGACAGGAGCCTGTTTTTCCTGTCACCCTCCTGTCACCCTTGTTGCAATTATTAATGTTACTTTTCCTTGAAAAATGAACAATTCTATAAAAAACAAGCTGTACGGGCATTCGCTGAAAGATGATACATCTTACCTCGATAAGATGTATCATCTTACTGCGATAAGATGCTACATCTTCCGGCGAACGCTCGTATACGTTACAAGCCTAGTGTCTTTTCCTGTTTCAGTAGACAGTTTTCTATTTCATTAGCTAGATTAATAGACACTGTTCTAGTTATTCTTGAGGTATCCCATTCTTCATTAGCTAATTCCCTATAACTACCAAGCAATAATTCTTATGCGATCAAAAAAAGAGCCTGCCCTCACGGGTAAGCTCTTCTTCCTCTTAGATTTTCATTAACAAAGAGATTTTATATATACTTTAAGAGAGAATGTTTCTTCTTAAATTTTATTCTTTATTTTATCTTCAATGTCACTGACTTTCATTCGCTCTATTTGTACTTCTGGATCTATGTTCATTACATAAATATATTCTTCGTCATCTGAAAGACCTACACAGAAACTACAACTACGGAGTTTAAATCTACCTAGTGGCTCACCTTCATGATTAAATACAACTAATGTTCTTGCTCCTATTGCATTTACGCTTCTCTCTTTAAACATCTTTGCCATAGGTATTCCACTATATGTAGCAAAGATATATTTTTTCCCAACAATCATATCTGAAAAGCCTTTCAAATTGTCGCTTCTAAACTTGATGTTTTGTTTATTCTCTATTTTATATTTAACATCTGTATAACGTTGTGTCCATTTATGGATAACTTGACCTTTTTCTGTAATATCATACCTTGCCATGTAAGCCATTTTGCTTGCTGCATAATAAATGCTATTTTCAAAAACACATAATGTACCATCAAATGAACGAAAACTTTTTATACTTCCTTTAGAAGGAAGTCCTTCCAAAGGCTGTTCTCCAAATTCCTTTATAATATTTAAATCGTTGTCAAGTAGTGTTAGGAACTTATCACTTACGCTTAAGAAGTTCAATCCGACATAATATCCGTTTGCAGTTTTGCATATTCCCATATAGCTTGAAGAATATTTGCCAACAAGTGGATTTGGTAATCTTTTACTGAATACCATTTTCAGTTTAGGTTTCCCGTCATTAGTCTCATTTAGTTGATAAGCATTGATTTTTTTAACGTTAAAGTCGTATAAGTAAATTGTATCTCCATTTATGGATTTCCCAGCATATATTGGAAAGGGTTGCATATCTTCAGGGCCTTCGCCAACTATTCCTGCATATCCCAACTCTTTACCAGTTGTTTCATCGATATAATAAGTTAACATGTGTTCATCTGGTCCTATTAAGCATAATTTAGATTTAATACCTATCATACTTCGTGCATTAATTGCCATTAGCTCTGGGAACCAAAGTTCACTTGTAATTGAATCCAAAGGAATATCATAGATGTATGATGTTATATCATATTTCTTTCTATCATAACATGAATTCAAAAGAATCACTAATATAAGCGCTGTAAACTGTATTAATCTCAACATCTCCTGAATATTAAGTGAAAAGTATTGTTAGAGTCTATGTGTAACATAGACTCTAACATTGTATTATCCATTTAATCTAATGGAGGTTCCATGTCACAGATGTTTTCTCCTGTACCACAAGATAACACAGTATTATTATATGTTACATAACATCTAGTACTAGTTGCATTTTGGCAACAATCGCATTCTTCTGCTAAGACCTGTATGTCTCCTTGGCTAGCAGTAATACTACCACAAATACTTAATACAACAACTACACCGAATAAAATCTTCTTCTTCATAGTTTTTTGTTTTAAAGATTAATACTAGGTTAAGGAGGAGTTTAATATTCGCAAACTCCTCCCACTATTTCATATTAATAGTTTGTTTCGCACAAAGGATTGTAATAAACTTCGATGTTAGGAATTTCCCAAGTCCAACCCTTTTCATCTGCACCCTTTTCCAAGAAGCCACAGAATGCAATGTCGAAGTTACGACCACGCTTCAAAGGCAAGTGCAAACGTTTCAAGTCTGTGAAACGGAAACCTTCGCCCCACAATTCTACACGACGGCTGTTCATGATTTCTTCTGCCAAAGCATCACCAGTGTTACCATTACCAACATATGACGGGTCACGTGTTACTTGGAACTTAGTGAATACTTCTTGTGCCTTTGCATCGTTACCGCTGCGAGCGTAAGATTCGGCAACAATCAGATACATTTCAGCCAAACGCATGAAAGCTACATCACCTACTGCATCAGAAGTTGCACGGGCAGTAAACTTACGGTTCTGATACTTGTTCTTAGTGAATGAAGTTAAAGGCACTTCCATTTCACCAGTCGGGTCCCACCATTGACGGCGCAAGTCTGTTTCTGACATGGTGTCGTATGTATCCGCATTGATAGACTTCACACCCTGACGGATAGCTGTTGAAGAGAAGTTCCAAGACATATTTGCATAGAATGAATAGAAGTAAACAGTCTGGTCATTCTGAGTCATTGCTGCATACATAGCTTCCTTTGTTTTGGTAGTAATGTCAGAGAAACCATTCATCAATTGAGAACCGTCCATCAATTCATTGCCATCAGCTTCAGCCAACTGGATTGCTTTTTCAGCCCATGCTGCTGCATTTACATAGTCTTGCATAGCCAAAGCAACACGTGCCTTCAAACCCCAAACTACCTTTTCGGAGAAGTGGTTTACATCGTTCACTTCAATTCCAGCCAACAACGATGCAGCTTCATTCAAATCGGCAAGAATGTTTTCGTATGTTTCCTTACAAGTAGAACGAGCCAATTCACCACCCTTGGAGTCCATACGATAAGGAATACCAAGATGTGTGTTAGCTCCGCCAGCCACATAGCGGTCTGCCCACAATTGAACCACCTGGAAGTGGCCGTATGCACGGAATGTCAAGGCTTCACCTTTAATTTGGTTGTACAACTTTTCTTGACCTGCACCTACTTCAACATTTTCCAAACCTTCCAAAATAAGGTTCGCATTCATAACCCATTGGTAATATACGCGCCAGATACGAGCATTGTGTGAAGCATTACCATCGGCATTTGATTGCCAGTTCAAGTTAGCACTCTTATACCAAGTATTCTTCAACCAAGTTACATCATCTGCCGAGCAATCACGAGCAACCATGAAACCCGGTTCGCCACCGTAACCCTGGCTACCTGATTCCTGAGAAACCTGTTCGCGATGGATACCATTCAACGCAAAGTAGAGGTTATCCAACGACTGATTGATGAGTGACGTAGACACGTCCGCAGTAGGAATCGTATCCAAAAAGTCGCTTGCGCAACTGGAGAATGACATGGCTCCTGCCATAGCCAATCCCATTGTGATATATTTAAAACTTTTCATTGTTTCTTTTCCTTTCTTTAAATTAGAATCCTACGTTCAAGCCGATTGTGAATGTACGAGCCGGCATGTATTCATTGTAAGTCAAACCTGAGAAGTTTGCCTGTGGGTTCAAACCTTGACGAGCCTTAATCATAAATACATTTTCGCAAGTCAAATTCAAACGGGCGCTCTTCAGCATAATCTTGTTCAACAGATTCTTCGGAACATTGTAACCCAAAGACACTGAACGCAAGTTCAAGTAGTCTGAGCTAGTCAACCAACGAGTTGAGTATGATTGCTGAATGTTTGAAACGTGTGTTGAGTTTGCATCCAAACGAGGAACATCTGTAATGTCGCCTGGTTGCTTCCATGCATTCTTAATATCCGGGCTCATAGAGTAACCATATTCAGAAGCACTCATCATACCTGCATAGCTTGTATCCAAGACATGACCTCCCAACTGATAAGAGAAGGTAGCAGCCAAGTCAAAGTCCTTGTAGCCCAAACGGAAGTTGAAACCACCGAATACCTTTGGAATAGAAGCACCGCTGTAATCGTACTTCGCATAGTTGTAATCGTTGGTCAAAGTTTCACCATTCAAGTTCACTACGGTCTTTGCAAAGTTCTTGTCGTCCATGCTGTTCTTTTCCATATCTGCATAGTACAAACCGTTACCTGTTGCCGGATCTACACCATACCATTGACGCAACCAGAATTCATAGATAGACTTGCCTTCGAACCATTTCTTAGAACCATCGATGTAACCGTCCTTCTTCATTTCTTCCGGCAATTCAACGATTTTGTTCTTGATGAATGTAGCGTTAGCACCTACAGTCAAATTCCAGTTCTTACCCTTGATGACGTCGTAGCTCAAATCAATTTCAACACCTGAGTTACTTACCTTACCGATGTTCTGTACGATAGAAGTAACACCCATAGAAGCTGGCTGAGATACGTCGAACAACAAATCCTTTGAGTCTTTCTTGAAGTATTCAACACTACCTGTCAATCGGTCGAACAAACCGAATTCAATAGCTACGTCTGTAGAAACCTGAGTTTCCCACTTCAAACCTTGATTAGCCATTTCTTCGATGTACACACCATTTTCCAAGCCATTGGCAAAACCCAATTGATACAATGATTGATATGGATAGTAGTTTCTGTAACCGCCGATATAGATGTCATCGTTACCAGTTTCACCGTAAGAAGCGCGGAGCTTCAAGCTGTTCAACCAAGTTACATCCTTCATAAATTCTTCTTCAGAGATACGCCAGCTAGCACCGAATGACCAGAAATCACCCCAGCGATTGTCCTTGTGGAAACGTGAAGAACCGTCGTGACGGTATGACATAGATGCATAGTACTTATCAGCATAATCATAGTTCAAACGACCGAAGTAACCTTCCTTCTTATATTCGTCTGTATATGAATTCAAGTCAGAGATAGTCAAGAAGTTTGCAAATTCATGAATGCCGTTGAATGTTTCAGCAACCATGTAGCCTCTCATGTATTCATACTTCATAGTATAACTTTCGTGACCCACCATAGCATCTACGGTATGCTTGCCGAAATCCTTTGAATAAGAAATCAACTGATTAAAAGTTTGTGTGATACGACGGGTAGCGTTTTGGCTCATACGACCCGGACCTGCTGTACCGTCACCTACCCATGGATTTTCGTAAACCTTTTCACGATTGTCAACATTGTGATATGAATAGTTTGTTGTCAAGTTCATACCTTCAATCGGGAAGATAGTGATGTAAGTTGTTGCACTTTGGTTATTTCGAGCCAAATAACGATCGTTGAATTCAGTTTCAGCCAAAGCGTCACGACCTGCATTAGCCAAACGATAGCCGTCATAGTCATAAACATACTTAGATGGATCTGTAGTCGTTTGTCCTGCTGCATCCAAGTAAGCACCTGTTGCCAAATCATGTTTGTGGATTGGATAGATAGGAGCCATACCACGGATGAAACGAGCCAAGTTGTTGTATGAGCTTGAAGAACCTGAATCAGAAGTAGAATAATTGGATACAGTACGTGTCAAAGACAAGTTCAAACCAGTCTTGAACCACTTGGTAGGATAAACGTTGTAGTTCAAACGGCCAGAATAACGTTCGAAGTCAGTCTTCATCATGTAACCCTTGTCGTTCAAGTAAGATACAGAAGCGTAAGTGTCGCTCTTGTCAGTCTTAGTGTTGTAGCTGAGGTTGTATTCCTGACGATG
>SUXY01000008.1 GCA_015060705.1 Bacteroides sp.
ACATGTGTTCAACTTCGTGTGAATAAATCATATTCTTTACGTTTTTATTAGTAATAAAAAATTGTTCGTAACCACAAATGAAATATGCTGTTACACATTTCAGCTACAAAGTTAGCCGTTTTATTCTTTTTTGCAACTTATTATCGCTTACTTTTTTAAAAAGTTTTTTCTTTTCAATGAAAGACGTATCTTTGCCAAAAGAAATTTGCATTTTATGGAAACAATTAAGATATCGGATGAGGCTCTTCGAATAGGAGCTGAAGAAGGAATGGACGGATTCCTTCAAGTGTTTATCGACAAATATCTGGAAGTGACGGGTGGAGAAATCAATGCGGAAACTATGCCGTTGCTCAATGGACATCAGCATACTTTGCTGGGGTATCATTTTCTTCGCGAGGAACTGAATGTAGGAGGTTTTGTCCAATTGATTCAGAATGGTTATGGTCCTTATATTTTCGATAATCCGTTTGCCAAGGCTATGCGTTTGTTTGGCTTGAAAGAATTTTCGAAGCTGATTTATGCAGCCAAGAAGATTTACGATGAAAACAAGCAGGATTTGGAAAAAGAACGTGATGATGATGAGTTCATGGCGATGTACGAACAATACGAGGCGTTCGATGATTTGGAAGAACAGTTTATGGATATGGAAGAATATGTTACAGCCAAGCTAGCTGAATACGTGGATGAACATCTGGATTTTTTTGCGGAAATCATATAAAAAGAAAAGGACTCCCAATAGGAGTCCTTTTTCTTTATCTTATAAACCATTTCTTGAAATAGGCTACTGACAATACACCTAAACAGGCTGCCAAACAAATGCCGGAGAATATAAGTCCGTATCCGTTGGTGAATGCTACCGGTGCAAAAGTGATGAGCGATATTTCTACCGGTGCGATGAACAGATAGGCTAGGGCGTAGCTGTCCAAACAATGGCTTTTCATCTTTGGGTCGACTACTCTCAAGAGGGCTATGCCCATGGCCATGGTTCCGGTGAACCAACCCCATGTGAAGAGGGCTTTTTCGAACCAACAGTCTTTCATTAATTTTCTAGCCATGAAGAAAACGTAGAACAAGGTTACAGCCAAGCCTGACAATAATAGGATAGAGAGTGGTACGATGTATTCGATGACAACGGAAACCTTGATGGAAGCAATTCCGAATGCTACCAAAAAGTCGGTCATGGCACCACTGATGTGTCCTACTGTTTGTGGGCAAATGGATTCACTGGCACGTGTGCGGTCGAGTACCTTTTTGATGAGGATACCGGCTACGAATGCACAACTGAATACAGGAAGCTCAAAACCTGGCATGAAATAGGTCGCTAGCTTACTGATGCCGTATCCACCTAATGCAATGGCACATACTACAGCCAAATTGAAGGTCAGTGAGTCGATGGAGATGGATGAACAAGTACTTTCACCCATGCTTTCGCGCTTTTCTGTTGGAAGAAGACCGGTACGGAGTTCGCTTGGCAAATCGTTATAATCGGCCAAATAAGTGGTGTGCTTATTTTTAGCTCCCCATTTCACGAAGATAAGTCCCAAAATAACTGATGCCACAATGCCAAAAGTAGCGGCAGTCATGGCTAATGTTAGGATTTCATCAAATCCCAATTGACCGAAGGCTTGTCCGATAGCAGCGGCTGTTCCATGACCACCACAATATCCACTTGGCATGGTAATGCCAAATCCAGGACTTAGTGGCCAAATCTGACAGAGAATCAACAGCCCCAATAAACCGCCAAATGCCCATTGAAGCAACAAGCCGGCTTGCGAATATACCCACATGCTACCTATTTCGGAACTGTTTCCTTTGGCTTTCTGCGAAGTTAAAGGAAGGGCGCCGAAAATAAAGGCAATCAAAATACCGGCGTAAGTGCCAGTTTGGTTAGATAAAGGAAGGATATTGAATCCGTATGGACCTAATGCCAATCCGATAAAACCGGCTAATAGACTAGGAGGAATAAAGAGTTTTTGTACCCATTTGATTTTTACTCGCATCAGTTTACCTGTCAAGAGGAGCAGGGAAATGATGCCTATGTCTACAAACAATGTCCAGGGGCTAAATGCTTCCATATAAAGTGTGTTTTTCTTAATGAATAATAATGCCCAAAGATACGGATTTATTTTTGAATAAAGAATAATGAAGGATGTATTGGCATGAAAAAAGCCCCGACTTGTGGTCGAGGCTTAGGTATTCTGATGAAAAGTGTATTAATACATCGGAGCATGGAAGTCCTTTACGGCCATCTTGCATTCTCCCACCTTGGTCAATTGCTTGTCACCATAGTTGGTGATGGCGTTCAATACCAAGTTGATGGAGTCTGATTGGAAATTGAATTCGATATCTTCAGGCAATCTGAAGCTGAATACACTTGTACCTTGGTCGTAAGGATTGCTAGACTTGCTATTGTAGTAGAGGTTCAAGTGGAATGTATTGTTGTCTACATCAATACATTCGTCTGTATAGTAAGTGTTCAGATAGAATGTCTTGCTTTGTTCGTAATTCAGAGTCATCTGTGCATTGACATAACCGTTTGCCGCCCAAATGTTGTTGTTTACATTGTTGATAACTTGGTTGTCTGTATGCAAAGAGTCTGTTGCTTCGAACGAATAGAGTGTCTGGTAAGTAGGGATGGCATAGTTGGAATAGTAGGATGAACCCAATACAATTTGATATGTTTCACCAGGTCTCAGGAATCCGTCAGCCGGTGCGTTCATTACGTCGAACGATACGAATGCACGCTTTACGTTGGAGTTCTTCAAGCCCGGCAATACTTGGTCGATACTGGCCGATGTAGGAATCAGGATGGCACCATTGTCTGCATAGAATTTATATCCGAAAGCTTGGTCACCTGCGATGGTTACGTAAGAAAAGTATGCTGGACCACTAGAGTCGTCGGAGTCGTCCAAGCAAGAACTGAATGCAAATACTGATGCTAATACAAGCAATAAAGTTTTAAGTTTCAATGTTGTTTTCATTTTTTTTGTTTCTATTTTATTTGATGTCGCAAAAGTACATAAAAGAATTGACTTGTGAAGAATAATTCATGACTCTTAACATTTAAATGAAAGAATGTTGGATGAGACAGACATTTAAAGATAAGAGTTGTTGGTTATTTCATTTTTTTTGTACCTTTGCGGTTTGTCTAGTGAAAATTAAAAAAAGATTGAACATTGAATTACAAGGAATTATTAAATAGGACAACTTTGTTGATTTCTTCACCGGCTAAAGCTTGGGAGGGAATTGTAAATGAGACCAATCGGAAGGCGGTGATGGGCGAGTTTGTATATCCGATGATTGGATTGTGCGGTTTGTCGGTGTTTATCGGTACATTTATCGGTAATACGGCTGGGGTATCTGCCTTTCAAATTGCAATGACTCGTTGCTGTGCTACTTTCGTATCTTTGTTTGGAGGTTTCTTTTTGGCTTCTTATTTGACCAATTTGTTGGGTAAACAGATTTTAGGTAAAGAAGACGAATTGGAATTGAATCAACAATTTGTTGGGTATTCGATGGTGGTTACATTTGTACTCGATATCATTACGGGTTTGTTCTCTCTTTCCATCTTACGTTGGATCTTGCAATTCTATACGGTGTTTGTCGTATACGAAGGGGCTGCATCGTTGATGAATGTGGAAAAGAAGGATTTGACGCGTTATTCGTTGATTGCGTCATTTATTATCATGGTATGTCCTAGTTTGATAGCTGCTGTATTTGATAAATTATCTCTAATAGTGAATTGATGAAACCTACACCAATCAATATAAAGAATAAAAGAGCCTCATTCGATTACGAGTTTATTGAGACTTATACAGCCGGGATTGTGCTGACGGGAACTGAAATCAAATCGATTCGTCTCGGAAAGGCTAGTCTGGTGGATACATATTGCTATT
The DNA here is from genome assembly GCA_015060705.1 of Bacteroides sp. Lineage (GTDB taxonomy): Bacteria > Bacteroidota > Bacteroidia > Bacteroidales > Bacteroidaceae > Phocaeicola. The sequence goes on from SUXY01000008.1 coordinate 3,897, forward strand.
TTGTTCGGGGTGAATTGTGGGTAAAGAATATGCACATTGCAGAATATTTTTATGGTTCATACAATAATCACGTGGCTCGTCGGGAACGTAAATTGTTGTTGAACCGGAAGGAGCTTCGTAAGTTGCAGGATGCGGAAAAGAATCCTGGCTTTACGATTGTTCCTACTCGACTGTTTATCAATGAGAAGGGATTGGCCAAGTTGGTTATCGCTTTGGCAAAGGGTAAGAAGCAATATGACAAACGACAATCGATCAAGGAAAAGGACGATCGTCGGGAAATGGACCGCATGTTCAAGCATTGATAAGCTTGGCGGTTAGGTATTAGTAAAAAGGTAATAATTATGTCTACAATTGAAGAATTGGTTCGAAAGCGTATCCTTATTTTGGATGGCGCTTTAGGAACCATGATCCAAAAATATAATCTTACAGAACAGGAGTTCCGAGGTGAACGCTTTGTGGATCAGCCCGGACAGATGAAAGGTAACAATGACTTGCTGTGTCTAACTGCTCCCCAAGTTATTCAGGATATTCATCGGAAATACTTGGAAGCGGGAGCCGATATCATTGAAACCAATACCTTCAATGCACAACGTGTTTCAATGGCCGATTATCATGTGGAGACCTATTGCCGTGAAATCAATTTGGCTGCTGCTAAGCTAGCCCGTGATTTGGCGGATGAATATACGCGGAAGAATCCTCAAAAGCCTCGTTTTGTTGCAGGTTCTGTCGGTCCTACCAACAAGACATGTTCCATGAGCCCGGATGTAAACAATCCGGCTTTCCGTGCCATTACTTACGATGAAATGGTAGAAGCTTATCAGGAACAGATGGAAGCTTTGCTTGAAGGAGGCGTTGATGCTATTTTGATTGAAACAATCTTTGATTCACTCAATGCGAAGGCAGCTGTCTATGCAGCTATGGAAACCATGGAAAAGGTGGGTCGAACTGTTCCTTTGATGCTTTCTGTTACAGTTTCTGATACGGGGGGACGCACTTTGTCTGGTCAGACATTGGATGCGTTCTTGGCTTCTGTGCAGCATGCTCCGATTTTTTCCATTGGTTTGAATTGTTCGTTCGGTGCTAAACAACTGAAACCTTTCTTGAAGCAATTGGCAGCACGTGCTCCTTATTATATCAGTGCATATCCGAATGCCGGACTTCCAAACAGCATGGGTGAATATGATCAGACTCCGGAAGATATGGCTTCCGAAGTAGAGGAATACATCAAGGAAGGAATGGTCAACATTATAGGTGGTTGCTGTGGTACTACCGAAGCTTACATTGCCAAGTATGTTCCGTTGGTGGAAGGAGCCAAACCTCATGTTCCTAATCCGAAGCTTGAAACTTTCTGCTTGTCGGGATTGGAATTACTGGAACAATCTCCTGAAGTAAAATTCATTAATGTGGGTGAACGATGCAATGTGGCTGGTTCGCGCAAGTTCCTTCGTTTGATCAATGAAAAGAATTACGAAGAAGCGTTGGGTATTGCCCGTAAGCAGGTGGAAGACGGAGCGTTGGTAATCGATGTAAATATGGATGACGGCTTGTTGGATGCAAAAGAGGAGATGAAAACTTTCCTAAATCTCATCATGTCTGAACCGGAGATTGCTCGTGTACCTATTATGATTGATTCTTCCAAATGGGAAGTGATTGAGGCAGGTTTGAAGTGTTTGCAAGGAAAATCAATCGTTAATTCCATTTCGTTGAAGGAAGGTGAGGAGAAGTTCGTGGAAAGAGCCCGACTTATTAAGAAGTTGGGAGCGGCTACCGTTGTTATGGCATTTGACGAAAAGGGGCAAGCGGATACGTTCGAACGTAAGATAGATGTATGCGGACGTGCTTATCGTATTTTGACCGAGCAAGTGGGCTTTAATCCGAATGATATCATTTTCGACCCGAATGTACTTTCGGTGGCTACGGGTATGGAAGAGCATAACAATTATGCGGTTGATTTCATCCGTGCAACGGGGTGGATTAAGCAGAATTTGCCGGGTGCACATGTGAGTGGTGGAGTAAGTAATTTGTCTTTCTCATTCAGGGGGAATAACTATATCCGTGAGGCTATGCATGCCGTATTCTTGTATCATGCTATCCAACAGGGTATGGATATGGCGATTCTGAATCCGGCTACTTCCGTTTTGTATAGTGATATTCCTGCTGATGTATTGGAACGTATTGAAGATGTGGTGTTGAATCGTCGTTCCGATGCGGCAGAACGATTGATTGAAACGGCTAATGCTTTGAAGGAAGCTTCTTCGTCTACAGTTTCCAATCAGGCGATAGTTCAACAAGTTTGGCGTGAAGCATCGATAGAAGAACGTTTGCAATATGCTTTGGTCAAGGGACAAGCTGAATATTTGGAAACCGATATCCAAGAAGCACTCACGAAATATTCAAGAGCGGTAGATATTATCGAAGGTCCTTTGATGGAGGGTATGAATAAAGTCGGTGAACTGTTTGGTGCAGGAAAGATGTTCCTTCCACAAGTGGTGAAGACTGCTCGAACGATGAAAAAGGCGGTGGCTATTCTTCAACCGGCCATTGAAGCCGGAAAGGAAAAAGGTGCCAAGACCGCAGGTAAGGTATTGCTTGCTACTGTCAAGGGTGATGTGCATGATATTGGTAAGAATATCGTTTCGGTAGTAATGGCATGTAATAACTATGAAATCATAGACCTTGGAGTAATGGTTCCAGCCGAAACAATCGTTCAGAAAGCCATAGAAGAAAAGGTGGACATTGTTGGGCTGAGCGGTTTGATTACCCCGTCATTGGAAGAAATGGTTCATGTTGCTAGTGAAATGCAACGTGCCGGACTTCAGATTCCTATCATGGTAGGTGGGGCAACTACTTCAGCTTTGCATACGGCATTGAAGATTGCACCGGTGTATTCTGGTCCGGTCGTTCATCTGAAAGATGCATCACAGAATGTGCTGGTTGCTGCTAAATTGTTGAATTTGGAACAAAGAACCGAATATGTTCAGTCGTTGAATGAAGAACGGGAACGGTTGATATTAAAGAATAATGAAAAACAAGTGAAACTGGTGTCTTTGGAGGAAGCTCAAAAGAATAAGTTAAAGTTGTTTGATTAATCATTTGCAATCATGATGAAAAATCCTATCTTTGTGAAAAATGGATTCTTCATCATGATTTGGCTTATTATACTTTTCGCTTTAATCGTAGCCTTTGTCGCTCGCATTGTTGCTTGTATTCAGAAATGCAAGCAATCAGGAGAGGAATGGAACCTTACGGACAAATATGCTGCTAATGAATTTGGCGAATAAAGTCTTCGGCTTGAGCAAGTGTCTCGGGCTTGCCAATGTCAATCAATTGTAATTCTTCCTTGATGTAGTTACCCAAATGTGCTTTGTGGCAAGTATTCAGGTAGAAATCCATTAACGAGAATTTTCCTGTCCACTCATCCCCCATATAATTAAATAAAGTAGGAGAGATGATGTGGATGCCCCCGAAAGCATATTCTTTTTGTACTTCCGGTTGATAGACAAAACCTTTTGGCTTGGTTTGCATGGTATCTTTGTTCACCCAGCCTTGCAGATGATTGTTTTCGTCGAAAATCAGATAGCGAACGGTCTTTCTTGGACTCACTAACAAGGTCGCATCGTTGTCGCTCTTCAAGTGATAGTCGTACATGGCTTTCAAATCCACGTTCGAAAGGATGTCCGCATTGTGTACAAGGAATGGTTCATCAAAATAGCCTGAGGCTTTCTTGATGCCCCCTCCCGTGTCGAGCAATTCATCGGTTTCATCCGAAATCCAGATTTTGATGCCAAAATTATCTTTAGCTTTCAGAAAATCAATGATGTGATTGGCGAAATGATGTACGTTGATGACGATTTCGTCGAAACCTGATGCTTTCAATTTTTCAATCACATGTTCCAGCATCGGTTTGCCGGCTACGGGAGCAAGTGCCTTTGGCATGTGGTCAGTGAGGGGCTTGAGTCGTGTGCCCAAGCCCGCTGCAAATATCATTGCTTTCATTTAGTTCTTTGCTTCAAAAGTTTGTTCGATGTTTTGTTCGCGGTGAATCAGTTCCACTTTTACACCGAATTTCTTGTTCAAGTGTTCGGCCATGTGTTGGGCTGAATAAACGGAACGGTGTTGACCGCCGGTACAACCAAAGCATACCATCAAGTTGCTGAAGCCTCTTTCCATGTATCGTTTTACGGATGCATCTACCAATGCGTATGCATTTTCCAGGAACGGGAAAATTTCTCCGTCGTCTTCCAGGAATTTGATGATTGGTTCATCCAATCCGGTGAATGGCTTATAGCGTTCGTATTTACCTGGATTGTTCACCGCACGGCAGTCGAAAACAAAGCCGCCACCATTGCCGGTCGGGTCGTTCGGAATACCTTTCTTGTACGCGAAACTCATCACCTTGACGGTCAATTGGCGCTTCTTCAAATCATCCTTGAATTGCTTCATTTCGGTCAGCTCACGGAGTACGGAGCAGAGGTACGGATATTCCGGATAATCCTCACGCAACAGCTGACGGAGGTTCTCGATAGCAAACGGTACGCTTTGGATAAAGTGAGGTTTCTTTTCGAAGTAACCGCGGAAACCATAAGCACCGAGCACTTGCAACGTACGGAAAAGCACGAAGTGACGCAATTGGCTGAAGAAATAGATGCGGTCAATGTTCACGTATTTCGATACCGCCTTGATGTATTCATCCAACAATTCATCACGCAGACTTTCCGGATAACGGGCTTTCGCTTGCCACAAGAAAGAGGCGATGTCGTAGAAGAACGGTCCCTTGCGTCCACCTTGGAAATCGATGAACCATGGCTCGCCATCCTTGATCATCACGTTGCGGCTTTGGAAGTCACGATACATGAACGTGTCGGAAGAACTGCGGAGCAATACGTCGCTCATCTTTTGGAAATCGTCTTCCAATTTGTTTTCTAAGAATTCCAATCCGGTTGCTTTCAAGAAGCAATACTTGAAGTAGTTCAAGTCCCAAAGCACGGAGCGTTCGTTGAACTCAGGTTGCGGATAGCAATGGTTGAAGTCAAATCCTTCAGCACCGGCGAACTGGATGCTCGGGAGCAAACGGATAGTCTTTCGGAGCAATTCCTTCTCTTCTTCCGAGAATGAATTGGTGACACGTCCTTTCTCGATAGCATGGAAGAGGAGGGTATCTCCCAAATCTTCTTGCAAGTAAAAGAACTTGTCTTCCGATACGCACAACACTTGTGGTACAGGCAAGTTTTTCTTCTTGAAATGTTCAGCCATGTAAAGAAAGGCTTCATTTTCTTCAACGCTGGTACCATATACACCGATGAGGCTTTGTGCACCCTTCAAGCGGAAATAGCGACGGTTAGAACCTGAGGCTGGCATTTCGATGATTTCTTCTGCCGGCACACCTGTATATTGTTGATAAAGTTTCTGTAAATTTTCAGTAATCATATTATGTAATGTTTTCAGCAAAGATAACCATTTCTGACGGGATGCAAAAAGAAAGGGAACGATTTCTCTATCGTTCCCTTTCTTTTTATTTGATTTCGATTTCCTCTTTCATGTCTATTTCTTCTTTCTTGTTGTCAGTAAATTTATACTGCAAGAAGGCCAGACTCTGATCAGGGATAACCTTGATGCCGAATCCGTACTTCATTTGCCACTTACGCTTGATGGAAACCAAGCCTTGGTTCACATAGGCAGCGATGTACGGGTGGATGTACAAGTTAAATTTCTTAATCTTCAGTTTGTTGACCAGGTAGTCAATTTTACTTTCCAGCGTGTCGGTGAAGAGGATGGACGACTTGATTTTGCCTTTGCCGAAGCAAGTAGGGCAAGTTTCGTCGGTGGTCACATCCATGGCAGGGCGAACACGTTGACGGGTGATTTGCATCAATCCGAATTTGCTGAGAGGCAGAATGTTGTGCTTGGCTCTATCCTTCTGCATGTTTTGGCACATGCGTTCGTAGAGCTTCTGTCTGTTCTCGGCCAAATTCATGTCAATGAAGTCGACAACAATGATGCCGCCCATATCGCGTAATCTCAATTGTCGGGCAAGCTCATCGGCAGCTCCCAAGTTCACGTCGAGGGCATTGGCCTCCTGACCATTGGCGGATTTCGAACGGTTGCCACTGTTCACGTCAACTACGTGCATGGCTTCGGTATGCTCGATGATGAGATAAGCTCCGCTCTTGTAGGAAATGGTCTTTCCGAAGGAGGATTTCAGTTGTTTGGTAACGGCAAAATTGTCGAAGATGGGAAGTTGTCCTTTGTACAATTTCACGATGTCTGTCCGGTCAGGGGCGATGAGCGATACGTAGTCCTTGATTTCGTGGAATACGGTTTCGTCATTTACATAGATATTTTCGTACGAAGGGTTGAACAGGTCACGCAGCATACCTACGGTTCTACTGGTTTCTTCGTGAACCAATGTAGGGAGCTTGTCGTGCTTCTGTACTTTAGTAATCATTTCTTCCCAATGTCTGAGCAAGACTTTCAGTTCGGCATCGAGCTCGGCCACTCTTTTACCTTCAGCCACGGTGCGTACAATCACGCCGAAGTTTTTCGGTTTGATGCTTTGCAATAATTGCTTCAGGCGGGCGCGTTCTTCGCTCGACTTAATTTTTGAGGATACGGATACCTTGTCGTTGAAAGGGATAAGCACCAGGTAACGACCTGCAAAAGACAGTTCGCAAGTGAGGCGTGGTCCCTTGGTAGAGATAGGTTCCTTAACGATTTGGACGATGACTTCCTGTCCCTGTTGGAGGGTGTTTGCTATGGTACCTTCCTTGTCGAGGTCGGGTAATGTGGAGGCCTTCGTCACAGGGTAAAGTTTCTTACGGTCGCTGACGACTTGCTTCAGATACTTCTGATAGGAATTGAATTGAGGACCCAGGTCAAGATAATGAAGAAAAGCGTCTTTACCGAAACCGACATCCACAAAGCATGCGTTCAGGCCCGGCATCAATTTCTTGACCTTGCCTAAATACATGTTCCCCACATTGAAGGAAGCCGTTTGGTTTTCCTTCTGAAATTCTACCAATGCCTTGTCTTCCAACAGAGCGATGGAGATTTCTTTGGGTTGTACGTCAATTACAAGTTCGCTTGTCACTTCTTTTTCTTAATTAGGATTTTCTACTTAAACAAAGAACAAACCCGTAAGTCGATTGTTGCTTTACCAGGTTTGTTCTTTATTTTTGTTGTCTCAACAGACTACAAATGCTTATTTGCTTTTATGTCTGTTCTTGCGCAGTCTTTTTTTACGCTTGTGAGTAGACATTTTGTGTCTTTTTTTCTTCTTTCCGCTTGGCATAGCTTCAAAATTTTATAGGGTTAATACTAGAGTTATTTCTTTACTGAAAGATTGAATGTCTTTGCTGGCTTAAATGCCGGAATATTATGTTCCGGAATAATGATTGTCGTATTCTTGGAAATATTACGAGCAGTCTTTTGAGCTCTCTTCTTTACGATGAAGCTACCGAAGCCGCGCAAATATACATTTTCTTCTTGTGCCAACGATTCTTTCACTGTTTCCATGAAAGCTTCGATGGTATTGAGCACCGTGTGCTTGTCGATGCCGGTCTTGTTCGTAATCTCATTTACGATTTCTGCCTTAGTCATTTTTATCTTAGTTTTATGGTTATTCTAATACTCTTAATTTTTTGGACTGCAAATATATAGAATTTCCGTCGGTTGGAGAAATATATTCAAAATAAATTTTAGAAAAAGTCGGTTTGTGTCCTTTTCTTGCTTTATTTTTGCACAAATAATTGAATGTAATGAGTGAATTTGCTGATAAACTGATAAGTTGGTACAAGGAAAACAAGCGTGATCTACCTTGGAGAGATACTCGGGATCCTTACCGGATATGGATTTCGGAAATCATTCTCCAACAGACCCGGGTGGCTCAAGGGTATGATTACTTTGTGCGGTTCATGCAACGCTTTCCCGATGTCTTTACATTAGCGGAGGCTGAGGAAGATGAAGTCATGAAGTATTGGCAAGGTTTGGGGTATTATTCCCGTGCCCGCAATCTTCATGCGGCAGCCAAGCAAATAGCTGAATGGGGAGCTTTTCCGACGGATTATAAAGAAGTCTTGTCTTTGAAAGGAGTAGGAGAGTATACGGCAGCAGCCATTTGCTCTTTTGCATACGATATGCCTTGTGCCGTTGTCGACGGTAATGTGTATCGCGTACTTTCCCGTTGGTTGGGGATTGATACCCCGATTGACTCTACGGAAGGAAAGAAACAGTTTGCTTTGGTAGCTAGTGAATTGCTGGACCGGCAGCATCCGGCCACTTACAATCAAGCCATTATGGATTTTGGAGCTTTGCAATGCACTCCGGCTTCTCCCGATTGTTTGCGCTGTCCTTTGGCAGATAGTTGCGTGGCATTGGCAGCAGGGAAGGTCGATCGTCTTCCGGTAAAACAGCATAAGACCAAGATAACCAACCGCTACTTCCATTATATATATGTACGTACGGGTGAATGTACCTTTATCCGTAAGCGGACGGGCAATGACATTTGGAAAAACCTTTATGAACCTTTCTTGATAGAAACGGAGGAGGCACTTTCAGAAAATGATGCGATGCTTATCCAACAACTTCAGGATGTTTTTGGTAAACGTACGGATATGTTCTTGCGTCCGGTCAAAAGAGGAGTAAAGCATGTCCTTTCCCATCGGGTGATTTATGCCGATTTCTATGAATTGGTTTTGTCGGAAGAATGGGAGGCATTGGAAGGTTATCAGAAGGTGCCAATAGAAGATTTGCACAAATTTGCTGTATCTAATTTGGTTTATCAGTTTTTTTCGCTAATTTTGGAGCCTAATAATTAAAAAATGTAAAGAATGTCAGTAAATAAAGTCATATTGATTGGTAACGTCGGAAAAGATCCGGACGTGAGATATTTGGATAGCGGTGTAGCCGTTGCTACTTTTTCACTTGCTACAACAGAACGTGGATATACCTTGCAGAATGGTACACAGGTACCTGACCGTACAGAATGGCACAACATTGTGTTGTGGCGTGGATTGGCTCAGACTGCCGAGAAATATGTACATAAAGGTGACAAACTCTACATTGAAGGTAAAATCAGAAGCCGTTCTTACGATGATCAGAATGGTGTGAAGCGTTCCATTGTCGAAATCTTTGCAGACAATATGGAAATGCTTACTCCACGTGGTACATCACAACCACAGGTGGCTGCTCCGGTACAACAACCTGTTCAGCAACCGGTAGCGGATAATCCAGCCGACGATTTGCCGTTTTGATGAAAATCAGATGTTTAACTAAAATTTCATTCCTTGGACCCCGATTCGTATTTATGCCGCTTGGCGGAATTATTTGACGGTGTAGCCGTTTACTCTCCCTCGTTGGGAGCCATTATAGCTATTACTCTAGCTGTATTGTTGTTGTTTGCATCAGGTTTTGTGTCTGCTTCCGAAATCGCCTTCTTTTCTTTGTCTCCGAGTGACCTCAGTGAGATAGAGGAAGAGAATCATTCTTCGGACAAGCATATTACAGCTTTACTGGAAGATTCTGAGCGCTTGTTGGCGACTATTTTGATATCCAACAACTTTGTCAATGTGACCATTATTATGCTCTGTAACTACTTCTTTGCGGAAGTGGTAGACTTTGGTGGAGCGGTCATTGTTGAATTCTTGGTCATTACGGTAATCCTGACTTTCCTTTTGTTGCTTTTCGGCGAAATCATGCCAAAGGTTTATTCGGTGCAGCATACGTTGAAGTTCTGTCGTTTTGCGGCACCGGCCATCATGGTATTGAAGAAGGTGTTCAGCCCATTGTCCAATTTGTTGGTACGCTCGACATTCATTGTCAATAAATGTGTGGCGAAGCGTAACTATAATATCTCTGTAGACGATCTTTCACAAGCATTGGAATTGACGGATAAGGCTGAAATATCGGAAGAAAGTAACATTCTGGAAGGTATCATCCGTTTTGGTGCGGAGACAGCCAAAGAAGTCATGACTCCTCGTTTGGACATGGTGGATTTGGATATCAGTGCGTCGTTCAAGGAAGTATTGGATTGTGTGGTCGAAAACGGTTATTCCCGTGTGCCGGTTTATGAGGATTCCCGCGATGATATCAAGGGTATTCTTTACATCAAGGACTTGTTGCCGCACTTGAAGAAAGGGGATGATTTCAAGTGGCAGAACTTGATTCGTCCGGCTTATTTCGTACCGGAAACCAAGATGATTGACGACCTTTTGCGTGATTTCCAGTCGAATAAGATTCATATCGCCATTGTGGTGGATGAGTTTGGTGGAACCTCTGGTATTGTTACCATGGAAGATATCATCGAAGAAATTGTAGGCGAAATCAATGATGAATACGATGAAGAAGAACGTTCGTATGTGAAAATCAACGATCGTACTTATGTGTTCGAAGCCAAGACGCTGCTCTCCGATTTCTTCAAGATTGTGAAAGTGGATTCGGATGTGTTCGAAGAAGTGGAAGGCGATGCAGATACCTTGGCTGGCTTGTTGCTTGAAATCAAGGGTGAGTTCCCGAAACTTCATGAAAAGATAGAATATGAACACTTTGAGTTCGAAGTACTCGAAATGGATGCCCGTCGTATCTTGACGGTCAAAGTTATTATCGGCGAACCGAAGAAAGAAGATTGATCAATGCCTTTATATCGTACATACAAACAGAAGGATTTGACGGTAGGTGTATGGAAAGTGGATGAAACGATTGAGCAACTGCGCTCGATGTTTCATCAATTTTCTATCTACGAGGAGGGCTTTGAGCGTTTCAAGGCGGAGAAGCGGAAGCTGGAATGGCTGGCTGTACGGGTATTGTTGAAGGAGCTGTTGGGAGAGGAGAAGAAGATTGTTTACTTACCTTCCGGCAAGCCTTGTTTGGAAGATGGTAGTGCCTGCATCAGTTTCTCGCATACGCCCGGTTATGTGGCGGTAGCTATTCATCCGTCGGCTGAGGTGGGAGTGGACATCGAACAGTATGGTACTCGGGTGCAACGGCTGGCTTCCCGTTTCGTTCGGGAAGACGAACAGGTTTCTGTTGCTTCGGGAGATGAAATTTATGCATTGCTTCTTCATTGGTCGGCCAAGGAAACGATGTTCAAGCTCATGGAGGAAGAAGCGGTGGATTTCTTGGACCACTTGCGTATATTTCCTTTTACTTTGCAAGAATCAGGAGTAATGGATGCGCAAGAGTTTCGTTCGTCCAACGAACAGAAATTCCTCATTCATTACGATACACATCCGGATTATGTTCTGACTTTTGCTTGCTTGGACTGATATCTTATTCTTTCGACAAAGTAAAGATAAACTCCAATCCACCTTCCGGATTCTTCTTGGCGAAAATACTTCCACCATGCAGCAATACAGCATTCTTGACAATGGCCAGCCCTAGTCCAGTTCCGCCCAACTTACGCGAACGTCCTTTGTCCACCCGATAGAATCGCTCAAACAATCGTCCCAAATGCTCAGGACTAACTCCGATACCTGTATCTGCAAAACTGAAATAGTAGAATTTCTCTCCTTGACGGAAGCATTGGATCGTAATGCTGATATCGGTACCGGCATACGCAATCGTATTGTCTGTCAAGTTCCGGAAAATGGAATAAAGCAACGAAGCATTCCCTTGAATCTCCAAGTCCGTCGGCAATAAGTTCTGTGCCTTGATTTGCTTTTCCTCCAGTTGTAAGGTCACTTCGTTGAAGATGCTTTGTACCATTTGATAGAGGTTTACGGTTTCCTTTTCGGTCATGTTAGGTGCCTCTTCCATTCGGGTCAGGAGGGAAATGTCGCTCAACAAGTGAGTCAACCGGTTGCTTTGGGCATAGCTTCGTGAAAGGAATTGGTCCAGTTTCTCGCGAGGTAGATCGGGGTTGTTGACAATCGTTTCCAGATACCCTTGTATGCTGCTCACCGGTGTCTTCAGTTCATGAGCAATGTTCTGTGTCAGTTGCTTTTTCAGACGCGCCTGTTCGGTTTCTTGTGTCACATCATTGATTGAAATCTCGAAACTGCTGTCTTGGAAGATGATACATTCCAATGTAAAGATTCGGCCATCCTTCTCGATTTCCAGCGACATTCGCTTCACTTCCTTGTTGTTCTTCTCTTTGTTTTCAGCAATGAAAAGAGTAATCGGCTCCAGTTCGGGTACGGAAAAGATTTCTTTCATGTGGCTGAGGTTCTTGTCGGAAATGAAGTTGATATATTGCTTGAACAGCAAGTTGACAAGAATTTCTTCTTTCTCTTTGGTAAATACGCCCAGTCCTTCGTGCGAAATCTGAAGGTGGGTAATCAGTTTCTCGCGTTCGATGTAAAGCGCTTCTTTGGTGCGGTGCAACCGATGATAAATCTGGATGATGTGGGTAGAGATTTCTCCCAATTCATTCTTCGGAAATGATTTCTGGATGTCGGGGTCTATCGGTTCGTTTCGGTCGGCTTTCAATGCAAATTGCTGCAAATGGGTGACCGACATGCTCAACTTGCGGGTGAGGCTATAAAACATACAGATTAAGACCAGACTGATGATACCTGCAAACCAAATGTAGTGTGAATCTGTACTTAGCGATTGCGTCAAACTGACATTATAAGGTAATGCCGAACGGATAATCATCCCCAATTCGGGATAATAACGGGCAGAATAAAAGAATTCCCCTCCCACGCTTTCAGACATACGGTGGATAGCATATCCGCTACCTTGTTGCAAGGCTTGCTTGATTTCAGCTCGGTTCAGGTGATTCCTGAATTGGCCCGTGTTCTTGCTGAGATTATCATAGACCACTTTCCCTTGGGAGTTTATCAGAGTGACACGGAGATCATTCAGGTGATGAGTCTTTACGTATTGTTCTAACAAATGAGTGTCCAGCGTATCTTGTTGGAGTATGTATTCGCTGAATTTGTCATTGTAGTATTGCAGCTGGGTGTTCATCAATTCCACTTTATAGTCTTTTTCACGGCGATATTGGAAAGCCATGAAGCAAACTACAAATGCCAGGAACAGCACAACGACAGAATAGAACAATCGTTGGCTGAAAGACAGCATTTGATAAGGGAAAGAGAATTTCATACCGATTGTAGATTATTCACATTCGAAACAATAGCCGTATCCCAAACGGGTGACGATACGTTTCCCGTATTCACCGATTTTTTTACGCAGGCGGGTGATGTTCACATCAATGGTACGGTCGAGTACACAAACTTCGTCGTGCCAGACTTTCGAGAGGATGTCTTCTCTAGAAAATACACGGCCTTTGTTCTGCAAAAAGAGCATGAGTATCTCAAATTCTTTTTTGGTTAAAGCAACTTCAGTCCCGTCAATGCTAACTTTTTTCTGAGGAATATGGAGGTTTAGTCCTTTGTATTCCAATAGCTCTTCTTTTTGGACGGGGAGCACCGAAGAAGTACGTCGTAAGACAGCTTTCACGCGTACCATTACTTCACGCAAGGAAAAAGGCTTGGAGATGTAGTCATCCGCACCCAGATTGAATCCGGTGATGGTATCGTTTTCGGTGTCTTTGGCAGTAATGAAAATGATAGGGATCTGTGCCGTTTTCTTGTCTTTCTTCAGCATGTTGGCCATGCGGAAGCCGGATATTTCTCCCATCATCACGTCAAGCAACAACAAATGATATTGAGGTAAATCCATCTTCAATGCCTCTTCGGCAGAGTAAGCGGTATCTACTTCATATCCTTCGTTCTCCAAGTTGAACTTGAGGATTTCACACAAGTCTTCTTCGTCGTCTACGACTAAAATTCGGTAATTGTCCATTCTATCGTCTTCTTTGATGATACAAAACTAAGATTTTTCTTTTTTAGTACGGCAAAGATGGCGACTTTTTATTTCGAATTCGTGTAACAGGTGTGACGATTCTGTTACAAATCAAGCTTTGGTGAATTCTCCGGCAATCGGCTGGTTCATCAGTTCGCGTATTTCCTTGTCGGATTTGCCATGACCGAGGAGGAACATCAACTTGGTGATCAATGCTTCTACGGTACTGTCATAACCACTGATCACACCCGCATCGAGCAGATGAAGGCCGGTTTCGTAGCGTCCCATCTCCACCATACCGGTAGGACATTGCGAGATGTTGACTATCACGATACCTCTTTCCGTTGCGTCCTTCAGCAGCTTGATGAACCAAGGCTTTTGTGGCGCATTTCCCGAACCATAGGTCTTGAGCACCACCGCACGGAGTCCCGGAGTCTGGAGAATGTTCCGGATGATGTTTTCCTGAATACCCGGGAAGAGTGTCAATACAATCACATTGGTATCGTATAGGAAATACGGCTTCAACGGAAGGGTAGGGTCCGGTCTGTGAATCTTGTCGAATTCATACTTGATGTGGATACCTGCCGTAGCCAGAATCGGGTAGTTGTACGAACGGAACGCATTGAAGTTTTCCGCATTGATTTTGGTGGTACGGTTTCCACGGAGCAAGTGGTTTTCAAAGAAGATACATACTTCAGGCACAGCCGCATTTCCGTCCGGATGCTTGGCAGCCGCAATTTCGACGGCAGTAATCAGGTTTTCCTTGCCGTCTGTGCGGAGCTTGCCGATAGGAAGTTGGCTACCGGTCAAGATCACCGGCTTGCTCAAGTCTTCCAGCATGAAGCTGAGGGCAGAGGCGGTGAAAGCCATGGTATCCGTTCCATGCAGAATCACGAAACCATCGTATTTGTCGTAATTCTTATCAATGATCTTCACGAGCTTCGACCAAAGCGAAGGTTCCATGTCCGAAGAGTCGATAGGAGGGTTGAACTGATAGGAATCGATGTTGTAATTGAATCGCTTCAATTCCGGTACATTTTCTATCAATTGGTCGAAGTTGAATGCTTCGAGTGCTCCTGTCTCAGGATTTTCTACCATACCGATAGTTCCACCGGTATAAATTAACAAAACGGAAGGTTGATTGGCTTTGCTCATGGTGTATCTTCATTGAAATTGTGGCACAAAGATAGTAAAACTCTGAATATTCGACAAAAAGTTGCAACGGTTTTTTCTACTCGTGCTTGATTTCCGTTTTATCATCAATTTTATTTTTAGAACTGAAGATGGAAACCACCCATGAAAGTCGCTTTCGGCAAAGGATAACCGGCATTGATTTCGTAGCTCTCTGCCAAGAGATTTTCGCCCTTCAGGTAGAGACGGAGATGCTTGTTGAGCTGATAGTTCACCGTCATGTTCCAGAGGGTAAAGGTCTCTTGAGTAGACTGCTTTGTCGAGACGGAGGTATATAGTCCGTTGACGTGTTGTACACCGGTAGCTAGGTTCCATCGTTTGTGGGAATAGTTAGCTCCGACAAACCCTTTATGCTCGGGCGAACCTACGACCGGATGTTCCATGTGCAGATAGCTGTAATTGGCATTCAAGGCAAAGGAAGAAGATACCTGATAGTTGAATTGCACTTCGACACCTGTGTTCTTCACCTTGCCGGTATTGACATTCTTCATCCCGTTTTCGGTCGCCTGGGTTACAATCAAGTTGTCTCCATCGATGTGGAAGAGATTGATGTCGTATGATAGACGGTTGTCCCAAAGACATTGCGAGAAGGAGATTTCGTAGTTCCACAAGCTTTCAGCTTCCAACTCTGGATTCTTGGAGCCCCACATGAACATTTCACGGATGATGGGATAGCGGAAACCACGGCTGGCCAGCAATTTCACTTCGGCTTGTTGGGGCAGATGGATGGCAGTACCGATTTGTGGAATCCATTCACTACCCGATTTTTCGTGATGATCTAGACGGATTCCGGCATTGAGGGTGAGCCAGGAAGTCAGGTCGTGCCGATAGTTTCCGTAACCAGCCACTTCGTTCATGCTTTGATCCACAAGTTCGGTCCGTTTTCCTTGCTGATCGCCCTCGACAAATAGGTTCCATGCCTTGCCTCCCGTGTGATACCAGTCTGCGCCCAATGTGAAATGTGCGGAAGCCCCCAGTTGTACTCCTTGATTCCAGGAAATGCCCCACATCTGGTCACTGGAATGGAAACGGTAGTCCAATGGTGTTTCGCCTTTTGTGGCATTGTAACCGTCGTTGATTTTGTGCCTTCCCCAATTGTAGAAAAAGCTGAGGGTACCGGAAGTCTTTTCGTATCGGTTCTGTAGCGCCAAGGAAGTCATTCCACGGGTAATGCGTTGGTCAGCATCCAATAGCGGAGCGGTGAGTGTTCCGGGATGTGATGCATTGAAATGAGTCAGGTTCACATCGGCCCAGGTTTGCCAATGTTCGGACCACTGATAGCCCAACTTGGCATATCCGTTGTATTGTTCGAAATCCATGTCGGAGCGATGACCGTCTGTCCGGTTGTACGAACCGCTGACGATGGAAGTAAACTTTCCTTGGTAGAACCGGTTGGCGACTTCGGTCTGTAAAGTATTGTACGAACCATATCCCACATGAGCATCTGTCCGTGTTCCTTTTTCGTACATTTTTCGTGTCACGATGTTGATGACACCGCCCATGGCATTCGATCCGTACAGGACCGAAGCCGGTCCGCGAACCACCTCCACCCGTTCGGCCATTAAGGATTGATGACTGTCGGAGATGGGATGTCCCATGATACCCATGTATTGAGGATGTCCATCGATCAATACCATCATACGACCGGCTCCTCCGCTCAATCCGCGGATACTGATGCTGCCGGCTGCTCCTCCTGAAACACCGTACCCCATGATTCCTCTAGAAGAAACAAAGAGTCCGGGGACTTGTTCTGTCAGTGTAGGAAGGATGGAAGGAGTATGAGTTTGTTCCAATTTGTCTCGGCGGATAATCGAAACGCTGACAGGCAAGTTCTTCAGCTCGGTTTCTTGTCTGGTTCCTGTAACTACCACTTCTTCCATCTTCATGTTCCGAGAGATGTTAAGGGTGTCGCTGTTCAGTAAAATTACACTCAATAGTATTGTTAGTATCATGGTTGCTAATCATTCAAAGTTTAAATTAATCAATTGTTTCACTGTAATCCATTCCCATGAATGGGATAATTGCAAAATTAGAAATAAATTTACAAATCCTACTCTATTCTCTAATGTTTTATAATTTTTTTTACATTGATTCCGTTTTTAAGTTAGTGGTTATGTCCTATTCGTGTTCGTTGAAAGATGTTACATCCTGTTTGGGCTCAACGTATTTTTCACACGCTTAAGACGTATCATCTTTCGTTGACAACACAAAGATAGTACATCGAAAAGTCGTTTGGCGCTTTATGGAACTTTATGGAGCGTTATTGCGCGATATGGAGAGAAAGGCAGAAACATTAAGAACTCCTAATGGGTTGAATGAAAGTAAACTATTTCAGTAAAACAGCCAACTTTACCAGGAGTACTTGTCAATTATTTCCGTACAAAAAGTGTAGACATCTTAGGCAGTTAGGCAGTTATTGAAAATGAATTTTAAAAGTAAAAAAGAAGTTTTATTAGTATATATATAATTAATTATATATATACTAATAACTATTTTGTTGAACGTTTTTTTCTTAATTTAAAAAACTGCCTAATTGCCTAACTGCCTAATATTAACTATTTTTATCCAATTGATTATCAGTTGGTTATCTGGTAGTTATCTTTGCTTTCAAAAAGATTTCTTGTTTTTCTGCATTAAGAATATCCAATTTTCGAGCATCAATTCCACAGATTTTTTGCGCCATAAGTCGCATCGATTGTTCAATAGCAGTCATTTTTGGATATAACAAAGTTGAAAATTGTGTGCCGGAAACGCAACAAATAGCCATATTTCGGGAATTTCTATATGATGTAATTGAAAAACGTGCTTGGAATAGAGGCAGCATTTTCCGTGAAGCAAAAGACGGTATCGAAATGTAATACGCTGTGTATGAGCGTTTCCATGACTTTCTAACCATCTTCAAAACTGACTCCCGATTCGGCGATGTGTTCAAAAGGAATTTGGAATTATTTGAGCGAATATTGGATGAAACCGGAACTTTCGAGGCAAATTATTCGCCTTTTCTCCTGTCGAATGAGACGTTCATCCTAAAAATACCTTTATATAGCCACAATCGAACGATCCTATCTTTTCATTTTTGCCTAATTTTCGCACCTCATAAGTACTCAAATCATCTTTCATCATTTTTACCATAAAGCCTTATCCTTTTAATATTTTCTAAATGGCTTCATGGTGTTCATGGCGGATTCTTTTCTTTTAAAAAGACACGTTAATATGGGTACCATTGGTTCCAATATTCCCAAACTTCACCTATCTTTGTAGCCATGAACGAAGAAGTAAAACTCCACATATTTTCAGCACGACAAAACAAAGTACCGTCTTTCCATATCGTTTTAGTCCGTATCTGTCCGGCAAAGTCATAGAGACCGCCAAAGAGATAAGCGTGGATTTGTTGAAGCGAACTGACGGTTCCTATCTCCATGCTATCGAGTAATCCGCTCTCTATAAGTGTATAAGCCTTTTTCTTGCTTTGTCCGTCAACACTTTGTCACTATATACAAACCAATCAAGAAAAGCACTTGCACGGTTATTAGGATAGTTCTTGGCCACAATCTGTACGCCTTCTGCGTCTAGCACATCACCTGTTCTCATTTTACCATCAGGAGCTTCGAATTTGAACTGGTTAGTAGCACTAACCAGTTGGAATCCCGCTTTCTGTAGCTTCCCTTTCAGATACTTCCAATAGTTACGGCTTTTGGTGTAGTCATCTTCGTTGTTGATGGCACGCACAATATCGGTAGCAGAGAACCACCACTTGGCATGTTCTTCAGTAAGGCAGTTATTTTTATCAGATGTGAATCCCATAATCGTGCTTGATTTCGTCCATCACAAACGTGCTTTCCAAGGAGCCGAGGTTTTCAATGGTTCCCAGCACGTTCAGCACAAATTCCTGATAATACTTCATGTTGGGAGCATGAATCTTCAGCAAGAAGTCGAACCTGCCGGAAATGTTGTAACACTCCGTCACTTCGGGAATGTTCCGGATGATTTGAGTGAAGTCTTGAGCTATATCACGGCTCAGTCGGCTCATCTTGATGTTGCAGAAGACGATGAAGCCTTGATTCAGCTTTTCTGCATCGAGTACAGCGATGTATTTCTTGATATAACCATTGTTCTCCAAGCGTCTCAGCCGTTCGAATACAGGGGTGGAAGAGAGGCTGACACGAGAGGCCAGTTCCTTGGTGGTCAATCGGGCGTTTTGTTGCAGTGTCCGTAGGATCTGCATGTCTACTTTATCCAGTGTTTCCATAAAGAAAAATATTCTGCCAAAGGCGTTTTTAGAGGGATATTGAAAATCGGTTTATTCTAATTTGTGGTGCAAAATTAGTGATATTTTCTAAAATTCAAACGAATATTGTATGAAAACTCCATGTAGTATACCTTTGCAACGAAGAAAAGAACAAAACGATAACTTTTAAATAGTTGAATTATGGAAAGAAGAAAACTTCACTTTGAGACATTGCAATTACACGTTGGTCAAGAACAACCGGATCCGGCAACCGATGCCCGTGCGGTACCTATTTATCAGACTACTTCGTATGTGTTCCGTAATTCCCAACATGCGGCCGACCGCTTCGGACTCCGTGATGCAGGAAATATCTATGGCCGGTTGACCAACTCTACGCAAGGGGTATTCGAAGAACGTATAGCAGCTCTGGAGGGTGGGGTGGCAGGACTGGCCGTCGCTTCGGGAGCAGCAGCCATTACTTATGCCTTGCAGAACATTCTTCAGGCTGGCGACCATGTAGTAGCGGCAGACAATCTTTACGGGGGATCGTACAATCTCATCACTCATACTCTTGCCACACAAGGTATCACCCACACCATTGTACGGGTCAATGATCTTGAAGCCCTGGAAGCTGCTATTCAGCCCAATACCAAGGCGGTATTCGTAGAAACTTTCGGTAATCCCAATTCCGATGTGTTGAACCTCGAAGGCGTATCGGAAGTAGCTCATCGGCACGACGTTCCTGTGATAGTGGATAATACCTTTGCTACTCCGTTCCTGTTCCGTCCGCTTGAACATGGCGCCGATATTGTGGTACACTCGGCTACCAAATTCATCGGTGGACACGGCACTTCGTTGGGTGGAGTGATTGTAGACGGTGGAAAATTCGATTGGAAAGCCTGTCCGGACAAATTCCCTACCTTGGCGAAACCCGATCCAAGTTATCATGGTGCGGTCTTTGCCGATGTAGCCGGAGCGGCCGCTTTCGTAACTCGTATCCGTGCGGTCATCCTTCGGGATACTGGTGCCACACTTTCACCCTTCAATGCATTCATCCTGTTGCAAGGTTTGGAAACACTGTCGCTCCGTGTAGAACGCCATGTGGAGAATGCACTGTCTGTGGTCAGATTCTTGAGCAATCATCCGAAGGTACTGAAAGTGAATCATCCTTCCTTGCCGAATCATCCCGACCATGCGCTCTATCAGCGATACTTCTCCAATGGTGCAGCCAGCATCTTTACTTTCGAGGTGAAGGGTGGTCAGGAAGCAGCCTGGAAGTTCATCGATTCGCTCGAAATCTTCTCGCTTCTGGCCAATGTAGCCGATGTGAAGAGTCTGGTCATTCATCCGTATACCACCACTCACTCCCAGCTTTCGCCGGAGGAACTGGGAGCCCAGCACATCACACCTTCCACCATTCGTTTGTCAATAGGTACAGAGCATATTGTCGACTTGTTAGGGGATATCAGTCGAGCATTGGATAAGATTTGAGCTATGAAAAAAGATGATAGCAGCTATCGGAACATTCATTAGCCAAATGAATATCGCATTTTTCGGAAATATTACTTTTGCCGCAGATTTATTAACTATGGTATAATGATTATGACACATT
Source organism: Bacteroides sp. (assembly GCA_015060705.1). Lineage (GTDB taxonomy): Bacteria > Bacteroidota > Bacteroidia > Bacteroidales > Bacteroidaceae > Phocaeicola. Next base: position 24,671 of record SUXY01000008.1, read on the forward strand.
CAGTGATTGTTTGGAGCGGTATTATTGTAGTAATAGTATTTGCTTTTGTTTTGAGAGTGGTGGAAAAATGTTATCAGGCGAAGGACTTCCGGAAGAAACATATCCACTTGATAGAAATGAGTAAGGAAGAAGAAATGTTTTATTGTCCAGGCGATGAAAACATGGAGGTGAAAGATGATTCAGAAAACTAAATTACCAACTGATATTCAGGATATTTGTCTGTTCTTTTCTGAATATGTAACGTGGCTGATGAGTAGTGGAGCAACCTGTATACGTATGGAGAAGAATGTAGCTAGAATAGCCGAAGCCTGGAAGGTGGATGTCCGTATGACCATCATGCCATCGCACATCATGATCTGTGTGTGGGATGGAAAACATACTACATCCTATAGCAATATCTGCCGGGCTTGCTTCAATCAAAACAATTTTTATGTCAATGCCCTATTGAGTAAACTAAGCTGGGAGATTGCCGATGGGAAAGCCGATTTTCAGGAAAGTAAGAACAGGCTAAAAAGAATTGTACAGACTCCTCCTCTTGACCGGTGGGTGGTTTTGGTACTTGTTTCTTTTGCCAATGCAGCCTTTTGTGGATTGTTCAAAGGTGATATGATATCCATATTACTGGTTTTTGTGGCTACTATGGTTGGATATAAATTGAAACTAGACATGCAAGAAGATAAGGCGGATATCCGCTTTATCTTTTTATGTTGTGCTTTCGTTTCTTCGGTCATTGCATCCGGAAGTTATGTGTTCGGTTGGGGAAATACTCCGGACATCGCTTTAGGGACGAGTGTCCTTTACTTGATTCCGGGTATACCTTATATTAATGCCGTAAGTGACATGCTGGACGGACATTACATCTGTTCCTTTAGCCGAATGATGAATGCAGCTATACTTACCTTTTGTTTATCTGCTGGATTATACGGAGGAGTATTGATCATGAATATCCATTGGTTCTAACAATCCATTAACTATGACTACTCTTTATTTGATACAAGATGGTGTATTGGCGGCTATTGCTGCTATTGGTTTTGCTGCTATCAGTCATCCGCCACGTTCCGTATATGTATGTTGTTCATTGACTGCAGCTATCGGGCATGCTTGTCGTTATTTGCTCATGAATAATTCAATATGCACCATTCACATCATTCCCGCTAGCGGATTGGCGGCTTTTTTAATCGGGACACTTGCCGTTTTCATTGCTCCCCGCATCAAATGTCCGGCAGAGGCTTGTTTCTCGCCTGCCTTGCTTCCGATGATTCCCGGCATGTATGCTTATCGGAGTTTCAAGGCATTGTTGCTTTGTCTATTCCAACAAGAAGATATGTATGGACATTACCTCTATTTGTTGGTCAACAACGGACTGAATGCAGCATTTATTGTTTTGGCATTGGTTGTCGGAGCTACTTTGCCTATTTTCTTGTTCAAAAAGATTTCATTCCAAGCTACCCGGTAAACAGCAATTCATTAACTTTGCATTCATTAGTAAATAGCTAATTATGGAACTCAGACAATTAAAAAGTTTTGTCAAGGTGGCCGAACTTTTGAATTTTTCAGCGGCTGCCAAAGCCTTGTGTATCACCCAAAGTACATTGTCGCAACAAATCCAACAACTGGAACAAGAATTGGACGTACAACTATTCCAGCGCAACAGTCATACGGTCAGTCTTACAGAATCGGGAGAAGAACTGTTGCCATTGGCGCATCAAACCCTACACGACGCCGATATATGCAAATCGCGGATGAACGACTTGAAAGCCCTGTTGGCCGGCACCTTGAACATTGGTGCAACACATACGTTCAGTCCTATATTGACAGAAACATTGTTGGACTTTATGAAACTGTATCCTAAAGTGAAGCTCAACATTCATTATAAATCGATGGAAGAATTGATGGACATGTTGGAAAAGAATGAAGTGGATTTCGTTTTGGCATTTAAGCCCAGCAGGAGATATGAAGGAGTGGAATCACATATTCTTTTCAATAATCATCTGGCTGTCATTGTCAACAATCATCATCCTCTATCTCAGAACAAATCTGTAACTCTAACCGAAATCGGGAAATATGACATCGCCTTACCTGCCAAAGGAATGCAGGCACGAAATGCCTTTGAGCAAGTCATCGTTCATTATTCTCCTCAGTTTCGTGTCCGTTTAGAATTGAACGAAGTACATATCTTGTTGAAGCTTATCAAGCAAAGTGACTTGATAACCATTCTTTCTGAAGCGACGATACATGATGAACAGGGAATCAAAGCTATTCCAATAGATGTCCCGGAAAGTGGAATGGAGGGATGTGTCCATCTATTGAAGAACAGTTATCGTAAACGTTCGGCTTTAGAGTTTATTCGGTTATTAAGTGAATCGAATGCCATCCGTGAACGAATCCGTGATTGGATAACTTAACGTGAGGCCGACGAGTTTAATAAAAAAAAACGCCTAATCCAAAAAACACACCGTTTTTCGGATTAGGCAACATCAAAGCATTGTTCAGCTTATTTCTGCCTTCTCACCGTATAAAGCACCTTGCCGTTCTTGTCTATCATGTGTAGGCAAAGTTCCTTCTTGTCAGCAGCTATCACCGAGAAACCAGCTTCGGGGCTACAGAACCGCGTACCCTCTATCGGCTTGACCTTGCGACTGAGCGAAGCCGATGAGTTGACCACATAATCTATCGAACTGCCCGGTACACGGATGTGTTGGAAATTGTGGATATGACCGCACAAGTACATCGCTACGTTCGGATGCTTACGGAGCACCTTGCCCAAGGTGTTCTGCATATCTAGGCGTTCGCTTTCGTCCTTCGATGTTTCGGCATAAATGGGATGATGACCTACTACCATGACCCAATCTTCTTTGGCTACATTCAAGACCGAATCGACCCAAGCCAACTGCTTTTCATTGTCTTGAAGACAAGCTTCGGGGTATTTCTGATTTTCTTCGCGATACTTGCTCATCAACGGAGTGGTATCGACCATCACGATACGAACAGATGTACCTTCTTCTTCATAGACACGGGTATAGTAACGGGCAGGCATCTCCCAACGACGGCTTACGTCCGAATAGTCCATCACGGCCTGTGTACTTCCTCGGTATTCGTGGTTTCCCAAAGTCGGAAGCCAGTCAATCATCAGCTCAGGATGGCTGTAGATTAGTTCATAATTGGTCATCCACAACGGGTCATGGATGCTCTGTACACCATCGAAGTGATGCACGTCACCGGCAGCCAATACACATTCTGGACCGATTTCTTCGCCCATCACGCCCATCAGTTCGGCGATGGGCTTCTGGTCATAATATCCGTTCCGTCCAAGGTCGTTGGCGAGAAAGAAGTTAATGTCCTTCTTCAAGGTAGCCCATTGTTCGGGAGTTTGGGCAAAAGTGATAAGGGTTGCCATCAGCAGGATGGCCCATGTTGTCATTCTTTTCATTGTTCCGTTCTTTTAAAAGTTAATCTTTACTCCGGCATTCAGACGAACGCCATAATATTCTGCTTGCATTGTTCTGTCCTTCGTGCCTTGATAATAGCGCAAAGGTTGGTTGAGCAAGTTGTTTGCTTCCACATAGAAAGTGGTCTTGAACTTGTCGCCAAAGGTATAGCTGGCATTGGCATCCAGGTAGTTCACCTTGTCATAATATCGGTCAAGGGAAGCCACGGTGCCGAACTCATCTACAAACTCGGATGCAAAGTTATAGGAAAGTCTCACATTCAGTCCTTTCTTTTCAAAATAAAGCGATGCATTGGCGGTATGTTCCGGCGAACCAGTCATCTTGATGTCCTCGCCTTCTTCCATTGTGCGATGCTCGAATTGATGGTTCTTGGTCGAACTATGCGTATAAGTATAAGTTCCATAGAAACCGATGCACTTCAAAGCCTGGGCGATGAAACCGAAGTCACGCTGATAGGCAAACTCCAAGCCGAAGAGATCGGCATCATACGCATTGATGGGCTTGGTGATTTCGTACTTCACCGGTTCTCCGTCTTCGTTCAGGAGACCTGCCGGGATGTTCGGGGCATTGGTCGATTTCCATTTCTCATCCGCAATAACATCCTTCACATTCTTGTAGAAGAAGCCCAGACTCACTAACCCCACACTCTCAAAATAGTATTCACCACTAAGGTCAAAGTTATAAGAAGTGGTCGGCTTCAAGTTGGCATTACCGAATCTTGCTTCCTCCTCGGCGATGTTGTAATGGATGCAAGGCACAAGTGCCGAATACTTAGGACGTGACAAAGTCTTGGTGAACGAAGCACGGAACTTCAGATCGTCGGTGGCATTATACTTCATCAGGATGCTCGGTAACCAGTTGGTATAATCGTTCTTCTTCTCGCCGGTGGCTTCCAATCGACCCTGTTCGTCTTCCAAATCATCTACCACCCAATTGAATCCGTTATAGTTCAATGCCGTATGCTCCATGCGAAGACCAAGCACCATATCGAGCTTGCTACCCAACTGCTGGTCGAAACGCAGATAAGCACTGGTTATCTTTTCACTGGCCTTGTAGTTGCCCGATGCTTCTTCATAACGTTCGTATGCACCGGCTTGGGTCGGGTTCATTGTCAAGCTTCCCAAGTATTCTTTCGTAATGAAGGATGTATTAGTCGGATAATTTCCTTCGGGCATGAATCCGCTACGGATTTGTCCGTTCAGTTGGTTCATCCAAGCCTCATCGTATGCCTCTTCATAGGGTTCGATGTAGTCAAAGCAATGCACTTCCTTCTCCTTCGACTTATCGGTGTATTTAGCACCGAAACGAAGTTTATTGGCGTAGAGACCTTGATGAAGTGGAAGTTCGAAGTTTAGGCGGAACTTCCATTCATTTTCGCTGATTTCCTGATCGGAGTTGGTCAGTTCGTCGATACTCCAATCGTAGTCACTCAATTGTCCGATGACTTTATTGGGATAAGGATTGCGGCCACCGGCATTCACGAATTGCAAACCACTGAAGTATTCTTCATTCTTCTTTCCCTTCATCGCCACCCCGAAGTAACGTTCGCCTGGACGGTCTTCGGTAGCTCGCGAATAGGAACCTGCCCAATCCATATTCAATCGTCCGAAGGTGTGTTCCCCGTCGAGGGTGAAGTCCATCGTTTGTTGTAATTCCAATCGGGCATTCCGATTGTCTCCTAAACCACCTTTGGTCTGCAATACGATGGATTGCTTGGAAGGCGCATCGTTCAACTTCTTATAAGTGATGCGATAACGGTTTTCCCAATCGCTCCGTCGGTTGTACATCCCCTTAAAAGACACCTTATGGTTTGCATTGAACTCATAGTCCGTAGCCAACGAATAGCTCTGGCGTTCACGGGTAACATAATACTGACGCATTTCAGCTTTGTCCAGATAAACTTTTCCGTCATCATCCACATCGTATTCAAACTCCACATTGTCTGCTCCACCCGGTGCATTCTGATAGCTTGCCGCCAGCATCACACCCAACTTGTCATCCAAATAACGGTCACCATACGTCAATCCCAAGTTGAGCTGCATCTTGTCGGCCACCCAGTTGTATCCGCTTCCGGCAGTAGCATTCAGTACTCTTTTGTAAGGTGTATTCTTTGTCACAAGGTTGATGGCTCCCCCGATAGCATCACCGTCCATATCACTGGTCACCACCTTGCTCACTTCGATGGTCTGTACCATATCCGCCGGGATCAAGTCGAGCTGAACATTTCTTGTATCGCCCTCAGCCGAAGGAATGCGGTTTCCGTTCACGGTCACGGAAGTCAAGTCGGCACTGGTACCTCTTACCTGACCGAAGCGGGCTTCACCCATATCGTATTGCACATTGATACCATTAATACGCTTGAGAGCATCACCGATGTTGGAGTCCGGGAACTTACCCACTTGGTCGGCAGAGACAACATTCGTCACCCCCATGCCGTTCTTCTGCATATTGACGGCCTTTCGTTGTCCTTGGAAGGCACCCTTCACTTCTACCTGTTGAAGCTCAATACCTTCGTTCATCACGATATCCTTTTCCAATGTCTTTCCTCCCGACACGGTCATCTTCATCTCCATCGGAGCATAGCCCACGTATGTCACCTTAATCGTATAAGTGCCCGGTTTCAAGTTCGGTAATGCATAGAAACCATTGATGTCACTGATAACACCTGTCTTCAAATCTTCGATGAAGATGGAAGCTCCCGGAAGAGTTTGCTTCTCGTTATCAATCACACGACCGTGAATGGCACCATCGCGAGGGGTAGTCCCTCTTTTGTCAGCAACGGCATTTCCTGAGAAACCCGTCAAAAGCAGCATCAATGACACTGCCCGTACAATCTTTTTCATTTTTCTATTTGCGTTAAAAATTAACGCTGCAAAGGTAGAGGCATCAGATTTCAAAAGTATGACAAGGTTGTTATGTTTCTTATCCAAAGTTGTTTCAAGAAAAAATCCTTGCGATATATCACATACAGCAAGGATTCAAACAATTTATTGTGAAGAATTTGCGCCATTATCAAGCGTAAATATGCAAAAAAATGTTTATAACTATTCTACTTTCCTATAAACAATACCACAAAATTATACTACGTATTTGTCAGAATGATTTCAGTCAAGTTACATTTTCTTTACCTTCTATAGGCAATACTGTCAACTGTTTTTTGATGATTTGACGGAAAGAAAGGATGATTTTGGAATGTGATAGACCGACAGGTTTCAGCTTTTCATGAATAATGGTAAGCAAGTGGTCATTATTACGGGCATGGACTTTGATGAAGAAATCGAAGGGCTCGTTGGTGCAATGACATTCCACTACTTCGGGTATTTGCTCCAAAGCTTCTATTGCCTTATCAAACGGGACATCTTCTTTAAGATACAATCCGATATAGGCGCATGTTTCGTAACCTATTTGGGTAGGGTCTATCTGATACGCTGCACCTTGCAGCACTCCCATTGCACTGAGACGTGCCACACGTTGATGAATGGCCGTACCTGACACTCCACAAGCCCGTGCCACTTCAAGGAATGGCACACGGGCATTTTCTGACAACATCCGGAGAATGACTTCATCCATCTTATCCAGTTGATAATTTTCCATACGTTTCTTCCTCTTTCAATGATTTTCTTCCGCAAATTTATTCTTTTTTTTGTTGCAAATCATACACCCCAACTGAAAATATCGGCATGGCGAAACCATTTTTTTATTCCAGCCGGTGCAGGAACGGGGATGCAACAATACGCCTGACCCGCTCGAATGGATGGTTACGGGCACAAGCGACAAAAACTTCATTCGCTTGTCGCTTACGGCGTAAGGAGGCAATGTCGATGTCGGCAACAGCGATTTGTCCGTCGAGTGAAAAACGTCTGGTCTTGCCGACAAGTTTCCCGTTTTCATAGATGATGCCATTACCGGCAAATACCACATCGGCGGTTGACTCTCCGAATCCTGATGAACTATATACATAGCCCGAACAAGTGCGAAGGGACTGATCGGTCAAGAGCGAACAAAGATAATCGTGCTTTCCCGAACATTCATCGGATGCCGAAAGATTGAAGATGACATCTGCTCCGTTCATGGCCAGACAGGAACTGGGTGGAATCGGTGCCCAAAGGTCTTCGCAAAGCTCGATGCCGAAGTTTCCCGCAGGAGTACAGAACACCAAATCGTTTCCCAATGGAACGAGCTGCTGATGAAGGATTGTTTCTTTTACATCGCAGCAGCAGGCAGAAACAAACCAGCGCTTTTCTTGAAACTCCCTGTAATTGGGCAGATAACTCTTGGACACCACACCCAGCATACGGCCTCTTTGCAGGACAACAGCCGTATTCAGCAACAGGCTTTCCACCGCAAGGGGCATTCCGACAATCACGATGATGTCTTGCAGCAAGGTGGCATCAGCAATCTGACGCAAGGACTGCACGGCACCGTGAAGCAGTGTTTCCTGGAAGAACAAGTCACCACAAGAATATCCCGTAATACACAGTTCCGGGAATACGATGACTTGCACTTCCATGCTTACAGCTTCGTTTACACACCGAATGATTTCGGAGGCATTGAAGTCACAGTCCGCCACTCTTACCCGGGGAACGGCAGCAGCTACTTTCATAGACACCCGGATTAGTTATCGGATAAACAGCAATTCGCTGTATTTAGGCAATGTCCACTTCTCATTATCAACAATCAATTCCAGTTTGTCAACATGATAGCGGATTTCTTCCAGCATCGGAGCGATATGGTCATGATAAACTATAGCCTTTTCACGTTCGTCCGTTATCTTGTTTGCTACCTTTCGGGTTTCCACCATAGCATCCACATGTTCGGTGATGAAAAGGACACGTTCGCCTATTTCCTCTATCAGTTTCAGATTCTCTCGGGTCAGTCTGGCCGATTTCTCTTCGGCGAAGAGTTCTTTCATCTTATACACATTGTCTATCAAGCGGCTTTGGTAGCCAGTAGCCACAGGAATGATGTGATTCATGGCGAGATCGCCCAGCACACGCGCTTCAATCTGAATCTTCTTCGTGTAGGTTTCCCATTTCACTTCATTTCGTGCCTTCAGCTCCTTGTGAGTCATGACGCCTGTTGACTCGAACATGGCAACGGTTTCAGGCTTCAGGTAATTATCGAAAATAATCGGGCAGCTGGTTTCACAGTCTAATCCACGGCGAGCGGCTTCCTCTTTCCATTCATCGCTGTATCCGTTGCCATCGAAACGGATAGGCTTGCACTCCTTAATGTATCGGCGCAAAACGGTGAGGATGGCTTTCATAGTCTCTTCGCCTGTCTCAACCAATGCGTCCACTTCCGTCTTGAAAAGCGACAACTGATGAGCCACAGCAGCGTTGAGCGCAATCATGGCACAAGCACAGTTGGCTTCAGATCCTACGGCACGGAACTCGAAACGGTTACCCGTAAAGGCGAAGGGCGATGTACGGTTGCGGTCGGTGTTATCGATGAGCAGTTCCGGAATCTGAGGAATATCCAGTTTCAATCCCTGTTTGCCGCAAAGGGTGAGGATGTCGTCGGTGCCGTTCTCTTCCAGATGGTCGAGCACTTCGCTGAGCTGTTTGCCCAGGAATGAAGAGATGATGGCGGGAGGTGCCTCATTGGCTCCCAGCCGGTGGGCATTGGTGGCACTCATGATGGAAGCTTTCAGCAAACCATTGTGCTTATAGACTGCCATCAATGTATTCACTACAAAGGTAATGAACCGCAAGTTGTCTTTGGCGGTCTTTCCCGGTGAGTGCAACAGGATACCGGTATCAGTGCCAAGGCTCCAGTTGTTGTGCTTGCCACTGCCGTTCACTCCCTTGAAGGGTTTTTCGTGAAGCAGTACACGGAATCCGTGATGACGGGCTACACGACGCATCAGCGACATCAGCAGCATGTTGTGATCGACAGCCAAGTTGCATTCCTCATAGACGGGAGCCAACTCGAACTGATTGGGAGCGACCTCGTTGTGACGGGTCTTGACAGGAATGCCCAACTCCAAAGCCCGTATCTCCAAATCCTTCATGAAGGCCGCCACACGCTCGGGGATGGCTCCAAAGTAATGGTCTTCCAGTTGCTGGTTCTTGCCGGCTTCATGTCCCAACAAGGTACGTCCGGTCAACAGCAAGTCGGGACGTGCTGCATAAAGTCCTTCATCGACCAAGAAATATTCCTGCTCCCACCCGAGATAAGCCACCGCTTTTCTGACATCGGGATTGAAATAGCGGCACACCTCCGTAGCAGCCTTGTCCACGGCACGCAAGGCACGCAGCAGGGGAGCCTTGTAATCCAACGACTCGCCGGTATAGGCAATGAAGACGGTAGGGATGCAGAGAGTGTCGTCCACCACGAAGACAGGAGAGGAAGGATCCCATGCACTATATCCACGGGCCTCGAAGGTGTTGCGGATGCCGCCGTTCGGGAAACTGCTGGCATCGGGCTCTTGCTGCACAAGCAGTTTGCCGCTGAACTCTTCCATCATACCTCCTTTTCCATCGTGTTCCAGGAAAGCATCGTGTTTCTCGGCCGTACCCTCGGTAAGCGGTTGGAACCAATGGGTGTAGTGCGTTACACCCAACTCTTCCGCCCATCGCTTCATGCCCATCGCTACCTCGTCGGCCACACTGCGGTCCAACGGTGCTCCGTTGTCCATCACATCCACCAACTTGTCATACACCTTGCCGGGCAGATACTTGAACATCTTTTCGCGGTTGAACACATACTTGGCAAAGTATTCACTCGGTCTTTCACTTGGAATTTCTACGGGAGCTGCCTTTTTCTTGAAAGCGGTCTCCACGACTCTGAATCTTAACTTTGACATAACTTTAATCTCTTGAAAACAATTTTTTACCTTAAAAACCAATACCTATATCACATTCTCTCTCTGATTCTCTTCATCGCTTTCACGCAGTCTTCCCTTTTCCCGAAAGCGGTCAGGCGGACAAATCCTTCGCCCTCGGCCCCGAAACCGGCTCCGGGAGTGACAACCACGTTTGCCCGGTGCAACATCCTGTCGAAAAATTCCCAAGACGTGACGCCTTCCGGTGTCTTCACCCACAGATAAGGTGCATTCTCGCCCCCTGTCACACCGAATCCGGCATGCTGCAAGTCTTCTTTCATCCTACGGGCATTCTCCATATAATAGGCAATGATTTGCCTTGTCTGCTCTTTTCCTTCACGGGAATAGACAGCCTCTGCACCCCGTTGGGTGATGTAGCCGGTGCCATTGAACTTGGTGCATTGCCGACGGTTCCACAAACGGTTCAAGGAGATGCGTTCGCCATGGCGGGTAGCGGCAGTCAGCTTTTCAGGAACGATCGTATAGCCGCACCGCACTCCTGTGAATCCGGCCGTCTTCGAGAAGCTACGAAGCTCGATGGCACAGAGCGAAGCTCCGTCAATTTCATAAATGGAATGGGGAATTTCAGCATCCTGTATATAGGCTTCGTATGCCCCGTCGTAAACAATCAGCGAATCGTTCTGCAACGCATAGTCCACCCAGCGTTTCAGTTCCGCCCGGGTCAGCACCGTGCCTGTGGGATTGTTGGGATAACACAAGTAAATGATGTCCAGTTTCTTGTCCGGCAATGAAGGCACGAAACCGTTCGCCGCACGACAGGGCAGATAGGTTATGGTGCGTCCACACATCACATTCGAGTCAGCATAGACCGGATAGACAGGGTCGGTCATTCCCACGGAGTTGCCTACACTCAGCATGTCGCCGATGTTTCCGCAATCGCTCTTGGCACCATCGCTGATGAACACTTCGTCCGGCTTCAACTTGATACCCCGCGGCAGGTAATCGTTGCAGATGATGGCCTCAATCAGGAAATCATATCCTTGTTCAGGGCCATATCCCCGGAAAGTCCGGGCGTAAGCCATCTCTTCGGCTGCCTGTTTCATCGCATCCACGGAAGCACGGGGCAGCGGTCGGGTCACATCGCCGATTCCCAAGCTGATGACTTCGGACGACGGATGGCCGGCTTTATAAGCTTTCACTCTTTGGGCTATCTCCGAAAACAAGTAATTGTTCGGAAGATGGAGGAAATTTTCGTTTATCAGTGCCATAATCAATTCTTCTTATCAGTCGTTCCATTCGATTGTTCCTTCAAAGACCTTGACGGCGGGTCCTTGCATATAGATATGATTGTCCGCCTTGTTCCAACGGATGCACAGTTCTCCACCATCCATACAGACCTTCACTTCGTGTCCGGCCCGTTGGGTCAGCAGGGCGGTCACAGCTGTGGCACAGGCTCCCGTCCCACAGGCTTGCGTCACTCCCGAACCCCGTTCCCAGACACGCATCCTGACCGTATCGGCATCCTTCATTTCGGCAAACTCGATGTTCACCCTCTGCGGAAAAAGCGGATGGCTTTCCAACCGTCGGCCTATCTGCTCGATGGGCAGATGCTCCACATCCGATACAAACAGAACCAGATGCGGATTTCCCATGCAGACAAACACACCCTCCACCGGCGTGCCGCACACATCGAAGAGGTGTCCGTGCAGCGCTCCGTCGGCAGTGGCCACCTGCTCCTTGTTCTGCAACAGCGGCTCGCCCATATCGACCGTGACTTCATCCACCCGCCCACCACGGACGGACAGCGAAAGCTTCTTGATGCCCGAAAGCGTTTCGAGGGTGATGTCCGTTTGCGATGTCCATCCTTTTTCGTAAACATACTTTCCGACGCACCGGCTGGCATTGCCGCACATCATGGCTTCCGAGCCGTCGGCATTGAATATCCGCATGGAGAAGTCGGCCACCTCGCTATGTCCAATCAGCACCAAGCCGTCCGAACCTATTCCCGTATGTTGCCGGCTCCAAAAGACGGCACAACGCGACGGATTGCTTATCGGAGACAGACGGGAATCGATATAGATATAGTCATTTCCCAATCCATGCATCTTCGTAAAAGGGATAGTTGTTGACATCATGCAATCTGTTTCTTTGTTTGACTGTTTATATTCTTTTCTCTGCTACAAAATTACGTCATTCTGCAACGATGCAAACCTCTTTCTGGTTTTTCTGTCAGATAAAAATATCACTGACTTTGAATTTGAAACAAAGCGAATCATAAAGCGATGCAATCTGCAACTCTAAACCGTATTTCTGATGCAAGTTTGAAAGTCTGTAGAGAAGTCAGAGGAGTTACAACCAGCTTTTCAGCCGTGCAACAGCCTCTTCGCAATCGGGACGGCCGGCAAAGGCACTCAGACGAACGTAGCCTTCGCCATTAGGACCGAAAGCGACACCGGGCGTACAGATGACATGGGCACCATAAAGCATCATCCGGAAATATTCCCAGGCGCTATGAGCATGAGGGATACGGAGCCAAAGGTATGGCACGTGCTCGCCACCATAGAGACGGACGCCTGTGGCAGAAAGCTCGCGGCGCATCATCATCACATTCTGCATGTAATAGCCGATGGCATGGCGCACCTCTGCCATCCCCTCGGGCGTATAGATGGCGGCCGCTGCACACTGGGTGACATAGCTGACGCCATTGAAACGGATGCGCTGGCGGTAATTCCACAAACGGTTCATCGAGATGCTACGCCCATCCAACGTCTGCACCTGCAACTCGTGAGGGATGACCGTATAGCCACAACGAAGGCCGGTGAAACCTGCCGTGCGCGAGAAGCTGCGCAACTCGATGGCCACCTTCTTGGCGCCGCGTATCTCGTAGATGGAATGAGGGATGCCGGGCGACTGGATGTATGCCTCGTAAGTGGCATCGAAAAGGATGAGCGTATGGTTCTTCAACGCATAGTCCACCCACCGCTTCAAGCCCGTCTTGCTGAAAGCCATGCCTGTGGGATTGTTGGGCGAGCAGAGATAAACCACATCGACCGGATGGTCAGGAGGTTGAGGTACGAAACCGTTGGCTTCCACACATTCCAGATAGTTGACATTGCTCCAATGCCCTCCACGGAAGACACCCGCCCTGCCCGAAACCACATTGCTCTCCACATAAATGGGATAGATAGGGTCTGCTACGCCGATGGCATTGTCGTTACCTAAAATCTCACCGATGTTGCCAATCTCACTCTTGATGCCGTCGTTGACGAATATCTCTTCGGGCGTAAGATGAATACCCCGGGGATTGAAATCGTGCTTGATGATGGCTTCGCGCAAGAATCCGTAGCCTTGTTCCGGGCCATAGCCATGGAAGGTTTCCACCTGCGCCATTTCATCGACTGCCTGCCGCATTCTTTCGGCCACATGCTCACCAAGCGAGTGGGTCACATCGTTTACACTCAGGTCGATAAGGCGGTAAGACGGATGAATCACCTTGAACTTTTCTACCTCCCGACGGATGTCCGCAAACACATTGTCTTGCGGAAGTTCCAGAAAATTTTCGTTCACCAATGCCATACTAACCTTTCTTTTTTAGCGTTTACAATGCTGCAAAAATACAGAAATCTTCGGAAACAAGAGGTACGCCCGCTTTCTTTTTCATTCCCGAGGAAAACCACAGGCTTGCGGTTTGCAAGAAAATATCTAGCTTTTGGTTTCAGACCAGTTTCGTTCGCACCCGAATCGTTGGAATATGAAACTTCGGGCATTTTTATCCGATGAAACAGGAACCGTCGTCCGTCCGTTTGGGACGACATCCGTTACTTTTGCCATAGAAAACAAAGCAAGAACGGATGGAACCTCTGAAACATGAATGCGGAGTAGCCATGGTAAGGCTACTGAAACCGCTAAGCTATTACCAGGAAAAGTATGGTACCCCACTGTGGGGACTCCATAAAATGTATCTGCTGATGGAAAAGCAGCACAACCGGGGGCAGGAAGGAGCCGGATTGGCATGCGTGAAACTGAATGCAACACCCGGAGAGGAATATATGTTCCGTGAACGGGCTACGGGCACAGCCGCCATCACCGAAATCTTTCAGAATATAAGCGCACACAGCGAGGAATTTGCCGCCGAACTCTACATGGGGCATCTGCGATACTCCACCACGGGAAAGAGCGGGCTGACCTACATACACCCTTTCCTGCGGCGCAACAATTGGCGGGTGAAGAACCTGGCCATTTGTGGCAATTTCAATCTGACAAACGTTGATGAGGTTTTTGCTGGTATTACCGCCGAAGGCCAACATCCGCGCCGCTATGCCGACACTTATATTCTTTTGGAACAATTGGGACATCGGTTGGATAGGGAAGTGGAACATCTGTATAGCCAGTATCAAAAGGAAGGTTTGGAAGGACTCGATATGAACTGTGCCATCGAAGAACATATTGACTTGACGAATGTGTTGAAGACTACGAGTCGTACTTGGGACGGGGGCTACGTGATATGCGGAGTGACCGGCAGTGGAGAGAGTTTTGCGGTACGTGATCCTTGGGGGATACGAACCGCTTTTTGGTATAAGAATGATGAAGTATTGGTACTTGCCAGTGAGCGTCCGGTGATACAAACGGTTTTCGATGTACCATTGAAAGAGGTACATGAGTTATTACCGGGGCAAGCATTATTGGCAAAACGGAACGGAGCGATGCATTTAGCAGAAATCAGTCGTTCGAAAACGTGTTCCGCTTGTTCTTTCGAACGTATCTACTTCAGCCGGGGGAGCGACCTAGACATTTATCGGGAACGGAAAATGTTGGGCAAACAGTTGGTCTCACACATTTTGAAAGTGGTGGACTATGATGTGGAACACACTGTATTCTCGTTCATCCCCAATACGGCGGAAGTGGCTTTCTATGGGATGTTGGAAGGACTGGATGAATACTTGAATGAACGGAAGGTGAAGCACATCGAGGCATTGGGACACAAGCCCGACCATGCAGAACTGGAACGCATCCTGTCCATGCGCATCCGTAGCGAGAAGGTGGCCGTCAAAGACATCAAGCTGCGCACATTCATTGCCGAAGGAAACAGTCGAAATGACTTGGCGGCCCATGTGTATGACATTACGTATGGCAGTGTACAGTCTAGAATCGACAATTTGGTGGTCATCGACGACAGCATCGTGCGGGGAACCACCCTCCGGCAAAGTATCATCCGCATACTCGACCGCCTGCAACCTAAGAAATTGGTTATCGTTTCATCCTCGCCCCAAGTGCGCTATCCCGATTACTATGGCATCGACATGTCCAACTTGGAACAGTTCATCGCATTCAAGGCTACTGTCAGCCTGTTGGAGGAACGGCAGATGAAGGATGTCATCACGCGCGCCTATCGGAATGCCAAGCGGCAGGAAGAGCATCCCGGCGGACGGATGGAGAATTACGTGAAGCAACTCTATGCTCCCTTTTCCGATGAAGAGATTGCCGGACGCATAGCCTCATTGCTGACTCCCGAAAACATTCACGCCAAGGTACAGATAGTCTATCAGAGTTTGGAGGGACTGCACAAGGCTTGTCCGCAGCATCGGGGAGACTGGTATTTCAGTGGCGATTATCCTACGGAAGGAGGATTGCGCCTGCTGAACAAGGCATTCATTGAGTTCATTGAAAAGAGGTATCAATTCTAAAAAAAGATATATAAAGGTATGAAAAAAGCAACGCTGATACTGGAAGACGGAAGCCGTTTCGAGGGCGAATCTTTCGGTTACGAAAAACCGGTGACGGGTGAAGTGGTATTCAATACAGCCATGACAGGTTATCCCGAAAGCTTGACGGATCCTTCGTATGCAGGCCAACTGATGGTGCTGACCTATCCGTTGGTAGGGAACTATGGAGTACCGTCTTTCTCCACGGAGGAAAACGGACTGCCCACTTATATGGAGAGCGGACGAATCCATGCGGAAGCGCTCATCGTGAGCGATTACAGCGAAACTTTCAGCCATTGGAATGCCCGTGAAAGTTTGGGAGATTGGTTGAAGCGCGAACAAGTACCCGGATTGACAGGCATCGACACACGCCGACTGACAAAAGTGCTGCGCGAACATGGAGTGATGATGGGAAAAGTGGTATTCGACGCCCAGGAGGAATCCTTCTGTAAATATCCCGATTATACTCAGGTGAATTATGTAGACCAAGTGAGTTGCAAGGAGATTATCCGATACAACGAAGGAGCCGGAAAGAAAGTGGTACTGATAGACTGTGGCGTGAAGGCAAACATCCTTCGTCTGTTGCTGAAACGGGAGGTAGAGGTCATCCGTGTGCCATGGGATTATGACTTCCACGCATTGCACTACGACGGCCTGTTCATCTCCAACGGTCCGGGCGACCCCGATACCTGTGAAGCTACGGTCAGGAATATCCGTCGGGCCATGCAGGACGAGCGTCTGCCCATTTTCGGCATCTGCATGGGCAACCAGCTCCTTGCCAAGGCCGGTGGAGCGTCTGTGTATAAACTGAAATACGGACATCGCAGCCATAACCAACCCGTGCGGATGGCAGGAACAAGCCGTTGCTTCATCACGAGCCAGAATCATGGCTATGCGGTAGATAGTGATACGTTGGCTGGCGAGTGGGAACCTTGGTTCGTGAACATGAACGACGGCTCCAATGAAGGCATCCGTCATCGGACAAATCCGTGGTTCTCGGTTCAGTTTCATCCCGAAGCGGCATCCGGGCCAACGGACACGGCTTTTCTCTTTGATGAATTTGTAGAATTGCTTAAAAACAGGTAAACCTATGAAGAAGGAACAGATAAAGAAGGTATTGCTCTTGGGGTCAGGAGCATTGAAGATAGGCGAGGCAGGGGAATTCGACTATTCGGGTTCGCAGGCACTGAAAGCCTTGAAGGAAGAAGGCATCCGTACGGTGCTCATCAATCCGAACATCGCCACCGTGCAGACTTCGGAAGGGGTGGCCGATGAAATCTACTTCTTGCCCGTCACTCCCTATTTCGTGGAGCGGGTCATCGAGAAGGAACGTCCTGACGGCATACTCCTGTCTTTCGGTGGACAGACGGCATTGAACTGTGGCGTATCGCTCCATCGGTCGGGAGTGTTCGAACGATACGGGGTGCAGGTATTGGGCACTCCCGTACAAGCCATTATGGACACGGAAGACCGCGAGCGGTTTGTCCGCCGGCTGGACGAAATCGGTGTCAAGACCATCCGCAGCGAAGCCGTGGAAACCTTGGAAGACGCCCGTCGTGCAGCTAAGGAATTGGGCTATCCCGTCATTATTCGTGCTGCATATGCCTTGGGCGGTCTCGGTTCCGGATGCTGTGACAATGAAAATGAATTGGATGCTTTGACTGAGAAAGCTTTTTCGTTCTCACCGCAGGTGTTGGTGGAGAAGAGCCTGAAAGGATGGAAGGAAATAGAGTACGAAGTGGTGCGCGACCGGTTTGACAATTGCATCACCGTGTGCAATATGGAGAACTTCGACCCGTTGGGCATCCATACCGGCGAGTCGATTGTCGTTGCCCCCTCGCAGACACTGACCAACAGCGAATACCATAAACTTCGCGAACTTGCCATCCGTATCATCCGCCACATCGGTATCGTAGGCGAGTGTAATGTGCAGTATGCATTCGACCCTGAGAGCGAAGATTATCGGGTCATCGAAGTGAATGCCCGGTTGAGCCGTTCGTCGGCATTGGCCAGCAAGGCAACGGGGTATCCATTGGCTTTCGTTGCAGCTAAACTCGCGTTGGGTTACGGATTGTTCGACTTGAAGAATGCTGTCACCCAAACCACTCCGGCTTTCTTTGAACCGGCACTTGACTATGTAGTCTGCAAGATTCCCCGTTGGGACCTTGGTAAATTTCATGGAGTAGACCGGGTGCTGGGCAGTAGCATGAAGTCGGTTGGCGAAGTGATGGCCATTGGTCGCACGTTTGAGGAGGCTATTCAGAAAGGGCTCCGTATGATTGGACAAGGGATGCATGGCTTTGTAGAAAATAAGGAACTGGTGATTGCTGATATGGACAAGGCACTTCGGGAACCGACCGACAAGCGCATCTTCATCATCAGCAAAGCTATGCATACCGGTTATACCGTGGACCAGCTCCATGAACTAACAAAGATAGACAAATGGTTCTTGCAGAAACTGCAAAACATCATGGATACGAGTTGGGAATTGCACGGCTGTGATGGCTGCAGCCCTTCTTTCGCCGCTCTCCTCCGTAAAGCCAAGCGTCAGGGTTTCTCCGATTTCCAGATAGCCCGTGCCGTCGGGTGGGAAACGGAGACAGGAGGCGAAGCGGCTGCCTTGCGCATCCGTGAACAGCGTAAGCGGCTGGGCATCCTTCCTGTGGTGAAACAAATTGATACGTTGGCGGCCGAATATCCAGCACAGACCAACTATCTCTACCTCACTTATAACGGAACCGAAAACGATGTGGATTACCCGGACGACAAGCAATCGGTAGTGGTGTTGGGAAGCGGAGCCTATCGCATCGGTTCCAGCGTGGAGTTCGACTGGTGTGGTGTGCAGGCCCTGAACACCATTCGTCAGGCAGGTTGGCGCAGCGTGATGATTAACTACAATCCCGAAACCGTCAGTACGGATTACGACATCTGCGACCGTCTTTATTTCGATGAACTGACCTTCGAACGTGTCCTCGACATTGTGGAGTTGGAGAACCCGCATGGGGTGATTGTGAGTACAGGCGGCCAGATTCCGAACAACTTGGCTCTCCGTCTCGATGCGCAGGGTGTCAGGATTTTGGGGACATCGGCCGCGAGCATCGACCGGGCAGAAGATCGTGACAAGTTCTCCGCCATGCTCGATGCCATCGGGGTCGATCAGCCGGAATGGCGTGCATTGACTTCGTTGGAAGACATTCAGGAGTTCGTTCAGGAAGTGGGTTTCCCTGTATTGGTGCGCCCGTCGTATGTATTGAGCGGTGCAGCCATGCATGTATGTTCCAACGGCGAGGAATTAGCACGCTTCTTAGCATTGGCTGCCGATGTGTCGAAACAGCATCCGGTGGTGGTGAGCCGTTTCATCGAACATGCCAAAGAAGTAGAAATGGATGCCGTAGCCAAGGAGGGTGAAATCATCGCATACGCCATCAGCGAACACATCGAATATGCCGGTGTACATAGCGGCGATGCCACCATTCAGTTCCCGCCACAGAAACTTTATGTGGAAACCATGCGACGCGTCAAGCGCATCAGTCGCCGCATAGCCCGGGAGCTGAACATTTCCGGTCCGTTCAACATCCAGTTCCTTGCCCGCGACAATGACATCAAGGTAATAGAGTGTAATTTGCGTGCTTCGCGGTCTTTCCCGTTCGTGAGCAAGGTACTCAAGCTGAATCTGATCGAATTGGCAACCCGTGTCATGTTGGGCATGGAGGTCCGTAAGCCGGACAAGAGTCTCTTTGACTTGGATTATGTGGGTATCAAGGCCAGCCAGTTTTCTTTCAACCGTTTACAGCATGCCGACCCCGTGCTGGGAGTGGATATGGCATCGACTGGAGAGGTGGGCTGCTTGGGACAGGACACTTCTTGTGCCTTGCTGAAAGCGATGCTTTCGGTAGGCTATCGTATACCTCAGAAAGGAATCCTGCTTAGCACCGGAGACTCCAAACAGAAAGTGGATATGCTGGAAGCTGCCCGTATGCTGCAACAGCGAGGATTCACCTTGTATGCCACTGGTGGAACTTCCGCTTTCCTTGAAGAAAACGGAGTGAAAACCGTCCGTGTCTATTGGCCGAGCGAAGAAGGAACTCCACAAGCACTCGACTTGTTGCACCGGAAAGAGATAGACATGGTAGTGAATATTCCCAAGAATCTGTCTTCCCGTGAACTTAGCAATGGTTACAGGATTCGTCGTGCATCCATCGACTTGAACATTCCGCTGATTACCAATGCCCGTTTGGCTAGTGCTTTCATTGGAGCGTTCTGTTCGATGAAAGTGGAGGATTTGGCTATCCAATCCTGGAGTGAATATCAATCATAAATATTAGGTATATGCAACAAAAAATCATTATTCTTGATTTTGGTTCGCAGACCACCCAACTCATAGGAAGGAGGTTGCGCGAACTTGATACATTCTGCGAAATAGTTCCCTACAATTGTTTCCCGCATGATGATCCGGATGTGATAGGCGTGATTCTTTCCGGTTCCCCATATAGTGTATATGCAGACGAAGCTTTTCAAGTGGACCTTTCGCACATCAGGGGGCGATACCCCATCTTGGGTATTTGCTATGGAGCGCAATATATGGCGCAACTCTATGGCGGTCATGTAGAGCCGGCCGGAAGCCGTGAATACGGACGTGCCCGGTTGACTTGCTTTGCACGGAAGAATCCGTTGTTCCGTGGTTTTGTCGATGGTTCCCAAGTGTGGATGAGTCACGGAGATACTATTACGGCTTTGCCCGAGGGGTTCCGATGTATTGCTTCGACCGATCGTGTCCGCTATGCGGCTTATCAAGCTGAGGGGGAACCGCTTTGGGGTGTACAGTTTCATCCGGAGGTATTCCACTCGGAACAAGGAAGCTTATTGTTGAGGAATTTTGCTGTAGACATTTGTGGCAGCCGTCAGGACTGGAGCCCGGCGTCGTTCATAGATACTACCGTCGCCCAACTGAAAGTGCAATTGGGCAACGACCGCGTCATCTTGGGACTTTCGGGTGGTGTGGATTCATCAGTAGTGGCCGTATTGCTTAACCGCGCTATCGGTCATCGTCTTACCTGCATTTTTGTGGATCATGGTTTGTTGAGGAAGAACGAATTTGAGAGTGTCATGAAGGACTACGAATGTTTGGGCTTGAATGTCGTTGGAGTGAATGCCCGCGAAAAGTTCTATCGTGCATTGAAAGGAGTGTCAGAACCGGAAAAGAAACGGAAAATCATCGGTCAGGGGTTCATCGAAGTGTTTGAGGAAGAAGCTCGTCAGATAAAGGATATCCGATGGTTGGCGCAAGGAACCATTTATCCCGACCGGATAGAAAGTCTGAATATCACGGGGAAGGTCATCAAGAGCCATCACAATGTAGGTGGACTACCGGAGAAGATGAATCTCCGGCTGTGTGAACCGTTGCAATGGTTGTTCAAGGACGAAGTGCGCCGTGTGGGTAGACAACTCGGAATGCCTGAGCATCTCATTGAACGTCATCCATTCCCGGGACCGGGATTGGCGGTACGTATTTTGGGGGAGGTGACACCCGAGAAAGTGGCTATATTGCAAGAAGCCGATGACATTTTTATCCGCACCCTTCGTGAATGGAAAACGGAAGACGATATATCCTTATATCAGCAGGTGTGGCAAGCAGGAGTCATTCTGCTTCCTGTACAGAGTGTAGGCGTGATGGGGGATGAGCGTACTTACGAACAGGCCGTTGCCTTGCGTGCCGTGACCAGTACCGATGCCATGAGTGCAGATTGGGCACATTTGCCGTATGAGTTTTTGGCCAAGGTAAGCAATGACATCATCAATCGGGTGAAAGGGGTTAATCGGGTGACCTATGACATCTCTTCCAAACCGCCAGCTACGGTAGAGTGGGAATAACAGGATTAGGAATAAATAATAGAAGAACAATGGAAGCAAAATATATATTTGTTACAGGAGGTGTGGTCAGTTCTTTGGGTAAAGGAATCATTTCAGCCTCTATCGGCAGATTGCTGCAAGCACGGGGCTATCGGATAACCATTCAGAAATTCGACCCATACATCAATGTTGACCCCGGTACACTGAACCCGAACGAGCATGGCGAATGTTATGTGACGGCAGATGGATGCGAGACCGACCTTGACTTGGGGCACTATGAACGTTTTACGGATATTCAGACTTCCTGTGCCAATAATGTGACAACGGGAAAAATTTATCAACGTGTCATTGCAAAAGAAAGGAACGGCGACTATCAGGGTAGAACGGTTCAAGTAGTGCCGCACATCACCAATGAAATCAAACAGCGGATGTTGGCTTTGGGCGAAACCGGAGATTATGATTTCGTGGTGACTGAGATAGGTGGTACGGTGGGTGACATAGAAAGCCAACCTTTTCTGGAGTCTATTCGTCAGTTGAAATGGGAATTGGGTAGGAGTGCCATCTGTGTACATCTCACCTATGTACCTTATATCGCTGCGGCAGGAGAATTGAAGTCGAAACCAACGCAACATTCCGTGAAGGAATTGCAAGGATTGGGTTTGCAACCTGATGTACTTGTCCTCCGTGCAGAACATGAGTTGAACCGTACTCTTTTGGACAAGGTAGCAGGCTTTTGCAATGTTGACAAGGATTGCGTCATACAGAGTATCGACAGACCATCCATCTATGAAGTTCCCTTGTGTATGGCAGCCCAACAGCTCGACCAAGTGATATTGAAGAAATTCGGCATGGAGGTAATTGGTGAAGCAGATCTTTCCGCATGGCATCGTTTTTTGGAGCGGAGAGTGAAGGCTGAACGTACCGTCCACGTTGCTCTTGTAGGGAAATACGATTTACAGGATGCTTACAAGTCTATCTTGGAATGTTTGTCACAGGCAGGCACCTATAACGACTGCATCGTGAAGACTCACTTTGTCCAGAGTGAAGGACTCACCCCTGAAACGGTAGCAAAACAATTGGCATGCATGGACGGTGTTATCATTTGTCCGGGATTCGGTTCACGGGGCATCGAAGGAAAAATCGTTGCGGCTGAATATTGCCGTACCGCCGACAAGCCTACCCTTGGCATTTGCTTGGGTATGCAAATGATGGTGGTAGAATATGCCCGGAATGTACTTGGATATAAGGATGCCAACAGTATCGAAACCGATCCTCAGACTCCTCATCCAGTTATCGACTTGATGGAGGAACAGAAAAATGTGACGCAGTTGGGTGGAACAATGCGCTTGGGGGCATCTGCTTGTCAATTGATGCTTCATTCAAAAGCGCATATAGCTTACGGTCGTCAATACATTATGGAACGTCACCGCCATCGGTATGAATTCAACAATGCTTTCCGACCGGACTTTGAAAAGGCAGGTATGATATGTAGTGGCATCAATCCCGATAATGGACTAGTAGAGATTGTTGAAGTACCATCCCGCCGCTGGTATGTGGGTGTACAGTTCCATCCGGAATATACAGGTACGGTACTTCATCCCAATCCGCTTTTTGTTTCATTTGTTGGTCATATGATTTAAAAGAAAAAGAATGAACATAGCTGTTTTACTTTCAGGAGGAGTCGATAGTTCGGTTGCTGTGCATTTGCTTAATGAACAGGGCTATCGTCCGTCCTTGTTTTATATTCGGATAAGCAGTGACGGAACTTGGCATGTTGAGGCTGATACTCCCATTCAAGGCATAGCTCCCGGTCAATTCGGTGCAATATACGATAGGGAACATCGTTTGTGTTTGGGAAGTGGGGAGATTAGGTGTTGATAAACCTATATTTTTGTCAAAGTATAATGATATAAGGATACAGGTATTTGTCATCTTTGTTCCATATTTTTTGGATTATATTTGAATTTTTGACGTATCTTTGCCCAAAAGAAAACATATAAAACACGTATAAATCTATGAGTCGTCAATTTGAAATAGCTAAACAGATTATTGAGGAGACTTGTCCTCATCGAAAGTTGAAATTAGAAAGCATACGTTTGTTTGCCAGTGTCATTCAATGTAAAAAATACCACAAAGGGGATATTGTTTTGGACGAAGGTAAAGTGTGCAACCACTTGTTATATATTGAAAAGGGATTGCTAAGGCAGTACTATGTCAAACATGGGAAAGATATGACGGAGCATCTTTCATGCGAGGGAAGTGGTGTTGTATGGTGTATTGAAAGTTATTTTCGTCGGACACCAACACATTTGTTGATGGAAGCCTTGGAACCGAGCATTGTATGGGAAATTCCACGTGACATCATGGAAGAAATGTCGGATACGAATTGTGATATGTCCTATTTGTATCGACGTTTTTTTGAGGACTCTTTGATACTTTCACAGGTGAAAGCAGATATGCTTCGTTTTGAATCGGCAAAGGACAGATACTCAAGACTGATACAACTTTTCCCGGAAATCGTAAAAAGAGCACCTCTTACATATATTGCTTCTTATCTTCAGATGTCTTTGGAAACATTGAGTCGTGTCCGCTCTTCCATGATATAAAATGACGAGGAGGGTATATTCATACTCTCCTCGTTTCATAAAACAGAGTTAACTAAAAATGTCCTTCTTTAAATGGACTTAAAGTGTTTATGTGATTCTTTGTCTTTAGTATTTTATAATTTTATTCTGTGCTAAAAAATCAGAAGTACTTTTTATATAAGGGTTTAAACCTTTGTTACGTAATTGGCTGTTTAATATGCGTAAATACTTTTTATATTGGTCTTGACTTAATGTACTTCTCATCAGTTTCAAATTGCCATATACAGCTTCATTCAAATATTTGATTTGTCGTTTCCCCATCGAGTACTTGGCACTTTTCATCTTGTCGGAAAAGAAATCAATGGCATCGGATACATGTTCGTATTGAATGGAATTCAAGTCTAAATATCGAGCCAAATCAGAAAGATGCATTTCCATATTCCAATCAGTGATTTCTAACTTTTCCTGTGAAAAACATACGGTCGACAAACATAAAACCGTAATAACGGATAAAAATAGTCTTTTCATAATCTATCAATGTTAATGTTGTTTCTTTTGTTTAATGCATGATGGGATTCATTCCGGTTGGACACCAAAAGTTTATTTTTCTGTAATTTTTAGTATTTACGTCCACGGAATGGTCTGCAAATACAGACTTGATAAAATCTACAATCTTTTTCATCCTTCAAATTTTTAAATCCTTTCTGTTGGAAGGTTGGGTTAATAACTTCTACCTATTGAAAATGTTGTTTCATCGTTCTTGCTTACTTTTAGTTTCTCTAGTTTTACGCAGCAAATATATGGCAAAACGAAATTGATTGGAGTAAAATAATGGCAAAAAATGAAAAATAAGCCCATTTATTTGATAAATGTCAAATATTTCTTGTGGGGAAGCTGCTAAATGTTAAACCGTATGCCCGATTGGAGAACGGTATATTCTTAATAATGGGGCGTATCAGAAGGATATTTAAATGTATTACAACTTATACTAGAAGAATCCGAACCATGCTGCCACCTGTGCAACAAACATTCAACTCACTATCATTCAAGAAGAAGCTGTTGCACCGATGGTGCAACAGCCTTGATTTCGTGCAACGTTATAAAGGTACTACCCTGTAATAACTTCCGGTTCGTGTTCGTACACGTTCTATTCCCATGGCCAACAACATTCGCCCCATGTTACTGATACTTCTTCCACGGAAAGCACTCGGAAAACGTTTCTGTAGTTTGCAGAATATTTCGGTAGAAGATATTTGGATTCCTTCTTCTCCCTCCATGGGTAAGCGGAAACAACGGAAGAAGACATCCTGCTCCGGTGAAAACTTATAGAACATACGGTTATGCTCCTGAATTTTCCTTTCCTCTTCCGATGTGAACCAATAACGCTCGCCATTCAGCAACTCTGTTTTCAGTTGGGCATACAATTGGGCATAATCCGGCAAGGTACAATCGATTTTCCCTTTCACTTCCACACAGAGAAAACGACGGCTTCCGGTGGTGTCAGTCAGTAATTCCTTCTGATTGCTGGTGCCAATGAAGGACGCAATTCGGGGTAATTGACTATAATACGCTCGATGCGATTTGCGGAAAGTGAGCTTCTTCAATTGCATCAGATTCTTCAAGGTAGCCATCGTTCGGATGCCATAACGGTCGAACTCATCCATATTAATCAAGCCGAAGAGTGAAAGTTTCTGTTCGCATCCGCTTACACTGGTGATGTCAAACTTGTCGATATAGAAGCGTTGCAATTCAGTCGGCAATAAGATTGAGCAAAACGTAGATTTACAACGCCCTTGCTCGGTACTGACGAGTAGAGGAGCTACAGCATTCGCACACTGGACATCCATCGCCATCCATTGGGCAGTCATCCCAAGCATCCATCGATGAAAACCCTCTATCCACAAGGGAGCGTCCGATACACGGGAGGCCAATTCCGATACGCGGTCGATACCATCCCAATCCGGGAGGTTATCCATATAATCAAGGAACGGATGATAATCGGCAATCTCTTGGGAGAGAAGCAGTCGACTTACATCCTTGTCCCAACAATTGATGCCATTTTTTCGTGCCACCAGACAAAGCGTGTTCAGTACACGTTGGTCCACCAACTCATAGATAGAAGTTCCTTTCGGTGCATATTCCGTCTGTTCCGTCAGCACATTGAACCGGAAATCGAAACGGTCAAACAGACATGCTTCCAGATTGTCCAACAAAGACGAATTCTTGAACGTCGTTTCGGTCTTTTCCTTTGTTTTCGCCGATACATCCATCGTCTCATTCAAAGAGGTTTCTACACCCTTCTTTCCGAACCATTTCTTCCAGATTTCTTTCATTTTTTCGAACATATATTATTTGTTTTTTAGGTTTCTGATAGTGCAAATATAATACCTCAAAATCCTGATGTCAAGTGTTTTATGCAGAAAAATGAACTAATGAAAAAGACCCCATTTTTGGGTGCATGCTCCTATATACATTCCATTTCAGATAAGCATCTGTAGACCATCTCACTCCAATGATAAACATGTATAACTCTAGTGAGACGGTCGTATAATTTCAGTGATACAATCGTATTAATAGAGTGATACAATATATATACTTAATATCTTTAGGTGATGATGACTGTATTTGTGAGGGAAGAAGATAGTAAACGAAGAATAGTTTTACGAAACGGTGTTTCGCTTAGGTATCAGAAAATGGGAAAGACACACGGTTGCACGAAATCAAAGCTGTTGCACCATCGGTGCAACGGTTTCTTTCTGAATGATAGTGAGTTGAGTGTTTGTTGCACGGGTGGCAGCATGGTTCAGATTAATAGTGTTGTTGAAATATGGAGTCACTTTCGGCGTGGTATAGTTTACCAAATCATGTATTTTATTGGTACATTTGGTAAACTATCGACATGTTTGTGAAATAAAGTACAGTCAAGGTGAATGCGAAATCATAGAAGTCTAGCACCTTGATTATAGAATATGATGCAAAGACGACAAAATACTGTGTCTTTGCATCATAATATCTTTTCTCTTCACCTTCCGTATGTAAGGTATGTTTCGATGTCTTTGTCTCCTCTACCTGATACGGTCAAGACTACTATATCAGTAGGATGGAAGTCCGTCTTTTCCAATGCTCCTAAAGCATGCGAACTTTCAAGGGCAGGAATGATACCTTCCAATCGAGTCAACAATCGGGCGGCTCGGATGGCTTCATCGTCATTGATGGCAACGACATTGCTACGCTTTTGTTGGATGAGATGAGCATATAGAGGCCCTACACCTGGATAGTCCAATCCCGGTGAGATGGAATAGGCTTCTTCCGGTTCACCCTTTTCGTTTTGGATGATTAATGTTTTTGCACCATGTAGGATGCCGGTCTTTCCTAGTAGCATGGTAGCTGCCGTTTGGTTGGTTTCGAGTCCTTTACCTCCGCCTTCAGCCAACACAATCTTTACGCGTTCATCATCCAAGTAATGATAGATGGTACCGGCAGCATTGCTTCCTCCACCCACACAAGCTATCAAGTAATCGGGATATTCCCTTCCTTCGTGTTCCATAAGCTGTTTACGGATTTCTTCGCTAATGACGGACTGGAGTCGGGCTACCATATCCGGATAAGGATGAGGCCCCACC
The DNA here is from genome assembly GCA_015060705.1 of Bacteroides sp. Taxonomy (GTDB): domain Bacteria; phylum Bacteroidota; class Bacteroidia; order Bacteroidales; family Bacteroidaceae; genus Phocaeicola. The sequence continues at coordinate 52,667 of SUXY01000008.1, forward strand.
GCCGAACCAATCAGATAGTAAGCCTCTTCGGCATGAGAACACCAGTATTGCAAGGCTTCGTTTACGGCATCGTTCAACGTCATGGTGCCTGATGTGGCAGGAACGACTTCAGCTCCCAGCATCTTCATCTTTTCCACATTCACCCGTTGACGTTCCATGTCCGTTTTTCCCATGAAGATGGTACATTTCATATCCATCAGGGCACAGACGGTAGCTGTAGCCACTCCGTGCTGACCGGCTCCTGTCTCAGCAATGATGTGTTTCTTTCCCATCCGTTTGGCCAGCAAGGCTTGTCCGATGGCATTGTTGATTTTGTGTGCTCCGGTATGATTCAAGTCTTCACGTTTCAGATAAATCTTGCAACCATACTTTTCACTCAATCGGTGAGCCAGATAGAGAGGTGAAGGACGACCTACGTAGTCTCGGAGCAACTGATGAAACTTACGTTGGAAGCTTTCGTCTTCCAGCACTTGCAGATAAGTGTTCCGCAGTTCGTCGATACGCGGTTTCAATACTTCGGGGATGTAAGCACCGCCAAATTCTCCGTAATAACCTTCCTGGTTTACTTGATACTTTTTCATGATTGATAATAATTAAAGGGTTAATAAATGGGTAAAACAAAAAAGGCCCGTCGTAAGTACGACAGGCCTTCTTGCATTTCCTTTCTATATAATATTAAAGGTATATCATGGGTGGATGAATACACACGGCTTGCTTCCCTTACGACTGTTGGAGTAGTAAGAGCGCCACCAATTTGTATTTACCATCATTGCTTTCATTGACTTTTTTCTTGTTTCAACGGCAAATATATCTATTTTGTTTCAACGAACAAAGGAATTACTGACTTTTTTTATTTAAAGAGGATTTCTCTTCTCCCTGCTCATCATATTCTTTCCGTTTTCCCACCGGTGGTTCGGTCAAGGTGATGCGGACAACGGCCGTATGAGAAAGACTTTGCTTGATAGCATCATCGAAAGTTTCCATGTGATGAGGAAGGAACCGTTGACAAATCAGCCGCAAAGCTTCAACCTTTTCCGTTTCATCCTCTACGATCTCTGCACGTCCCATGGCGATGGCGGAGCGGAACTCCAACGTGAAGGAATTGTCTTTCGGACCAATGGTAGGTTTGCATCGACTTACGGCCGATAGGCACACGATGGGATGATGCGCTATGCAGTCCAACTTTTCGCCTTCCTGGGCACAATGGAAATAGAAGGTCTGCTCATCGGCTTGTGCCAACGAGAGGGGAACGGCGTAGGGTGTTCCGTCGGGGCGAGTCATGCTCAGGGTGACATAGGGCGCCTTGCCAAGTACTTCCAGGGCAAAGGAGGCATCCATTTCGCGGGTGGTTCTTCTCATTTTTCTCATGGACAATGGGGGTACTTTGATATTAATATTTTGACAAAGATACAATAAATCAAGAATAATGATGGCAGATGGTATAATAATCTTCTGAAGATTGCTTATCCCTAAAATCTTTCCTATCTTTACATGCCCTTAAATGCTGATAAATATGAAAAGATTGTTTGTATGCTTGTTCTGCTTGACCGTTGCCTTAGTCATGAATGCAGAGAGAAAAGATTCTTTCCCGATTGTTTCGGAAAACCCTGTGGATGGTTATTTCCCTTTGGTGGAAGCAAGTGGTGTGTCTACCATTTGTATCGATAGTAACGATTATCCGGTTGTAAGTATTTCTGCAGGGATGTTGGCCGATGATGTGGAAAGGGTTTCGGGTAAAAAGCCATCTTTGGTAAAGATAGATAATTGGAAGGAAATTCCTGAAGGTACGGTGCTTGTGGCTGGTACATTGGGTAAGAACAGGCTCATCGACCGGATGGTGGAAAAGCAATTGATTCATGTGGAAGGTCTTGAAGGAAAATGGGAGTCGTTCGTGATAACCACGGTTGAACATCCGGACGATCAAACTCCGATGCTGGTTATTGTCGGAAGTGACCGACGGGGAACGGCTTATGGATTGACATCGTTGAGTGAAGCTATTGGTGTATCCCCTTGGTATTGGTGGGCAGATGTTACACCCTCCCGGAAGAATGCCCTTTATATAGAGCCGGGATGTTTTCGTCAGGGTGAGCCTTCGGTGCAATATCGAGGAATCTTTATCAATGATGAACGCTTCGGTGGATGGTCTCTGTGGGCTGAAAAGACTTTCGAGGAAGAGACTGGTAAGGTAGGTCCGAAGACATATCAGAAAGTGTTCGAACTCTTGCTCCGTCTGAAGGGTAACTATTTGTGGCCTGCGATGCACAATGGGACCAAGGCATTCAATTCCAATCCCGAGAATGCCCGTCTGGCAGATGATTATGCCATTGTGATGGGGTCTTCCCATTGTGAACAGATGTTGCGCAATAATGAAGACGAATGGAAGAACGTCGGCACCTATGGCGATTTCAACTACATCACTAATCGGCAGACGATGATAGACTATTGGGAAGAACGTGTCAAGACGAATGGAGCTTATGAAAATATCTATACATTGGGCCTTCGTGGTATTCACGATTATCCGATGGAAGGAGCTAGAACAACAGAAGAACGGGTGGCTTTGATGCAAAAAGCCATCGATGACCAACGTGACATTTTACGTCGGAATATCCAAAAACCGGTTGAGGAAGTTCCCCAGATTCTCTGCACGTATGAGGAGGTACTCGATGCTTATCACAATGGTTTGAAGATACCCGAAGATGTGACACTTCTTTGGTCGGACGACAAGCATGGGTATACACGAAATCTCTCCAATCCGGAGGAACGTGAACGCAAAGGGGGAGCAGGCATCTATTATCATCTTTCGTATCATGGCGATCCTTCCAGCTGGATATGGTTAAGCCCGTTGTCGCCTTCTTTTGTTTCTACTGAGTTGACCAAAGCTTATACTTTCGGTGCAAGGAAGATTTGGGTATTCAATGTCGGCGATATCAAACCGGCAGAAAAGGAACTTTCGTTTGCCATGGAATTGGCTTGGGACATTGACCGATGGAAACCTGAACTTGCTCATGATTTCATTGCTTATTGGGCGAGCAAGACTTTCGGTGCGTCCTTGGCACAGGAGATAGCCGATATACAGGCTTCTTATTATCAGCTTCAAGCTGCAGGAAAGGATTCGCATGTGTGGTTCATCAACTATACGGAAGAACAGATTGCAGAACGTATAGCCCAATGGCGGGACTTGGCAAAACGGGTAGTGACATTGGCCGGACAAGTGCCAGCACCCTTGAAGGATGCTTATTTCGAATTGGTGAGCTATCCGGTTCGGGGTGCTGCCATGCTGAATGAATATCAGTTGTTGGCTCGCCGTAGCATGACTCGTGCCACACAAGGTGATGAAGATGGTGCACTGGCGGATGCCGGATGTGTCAAGCGGATGTTCGATGAACTGAATGCATGGACCCATCATTATAACAACGGAATCCTTCAAGGCAAATGGGCGGAGTTTTTCAATTGGCAACCTTATCATTGGTATCGTTCTACGAAGATAGAAGTTCCGATGTGTACTCCATCGCTTTTGGAAGAAATCAAACAGATGCCTGAGGCTCGCTTTCTTTCAGTCAAGGAAGCTCTTTCCGATGGTGGTGTCATCATAGAAAGTGAAGTTGAAGCGGAAATTCCTTTGTGGATGGAAGCCCTTTCTCCCATCCGTAATTTTTCCAAAGCACCGGAAGACAATGTGTTTTGTCATGTTACGATGGGAGAGGATCGTTTTGATGCTTCTGCTACACCTATTAATAATGTATGGCATGCTCCGTATGTCGGTCCGATGTGGAGCAAGGTAGGTACCTTGCATCTCAAGAAAGGAAAGAACCGATTGCTGGTTTCCGACTTGAAGTCCGATGCACGGATTGATAGGATATTCATGGGAGTCTATCCACCGTTTAATGAAGAGCCTCGTTTACGAATACCGGCATATAGCTATCGACGTGTTTTCGATGGTCTGGAAGGAAATGTGATTCGGGTAGCCGGATTGGGTTATTCGGACGGTGTGTTGATGCAACCTTTTGATACGCCTTCCTTCGAACCGGATTCGGCACCATATGTGGAATACGAAATCGATTTGAAAGAAGGTGACCGGACAATTGAGATTCGGACACTTCCTACACTTCATGTATACGAAGGTAGGGAAGCCCGTTATGCGGTTCAATTAGGAGAGGAAACGCCTCAGATGTTTTCCATTCATACCGATGATTTTTCTGCTGAATGGCGATGGAATGTCTTGCGTGGTTATTCCTCACGAAGTATAACTGTCCCGTCTGCTTGTCGCGGAAAACAAACTCTCAAAATTTATCTCTTGGATCCGGGAATTGTCTTGCAGGAGATTCTGGTCAACGAATAGTCATCACCAACATATCGCTGTCCGTACCGATGCGGAAAGGAGGTCCCCACAAGGAAAGACCGCTCGATACATAGACGTGTGAATGGGTCCATTTACGGTAGCCATGGCTTTGTTCGTATATGTTGTCTACCAAAAGGCTGAGGGGCCATACTTGTCCGCGGTGGGTATGTCCGCTGAACTGGATGTCGATGCCGAGACTGTCTTTCTTGGCCACTTCGTAAGGTTGGTGGTCGAGAAGGAGAGTGGGTTTCGCTGCATCGGTTTGCTTCATGAGCTGTGCAAGAGGGGTACGACGACGGTTGGAACGGTCGTCCCGTCCGATGATTTGAAGTCCGTTGGGTAAGGTCACAATCGAGTCGTGAAGCAAACGGACAGGGGTGTCTTTCAAGAAATTCTTGCACTCTTCGATGCCACTGATGTATTCGTGGTTGCCGGGTACCATGTAGATACCCATCGGCGCTTTCAGCTGTTTCAGTTCTTCCTGCATCTTCTGTTGGTAGAGGGGCAGAAGACTGTTGTCTATCAAGTCGCCGCCAATCACAATCAGATCGGGTGCTTCGGCATTGATCATTTCCACGAACTTCTTCAGTTGAGGCTTGCGGGTGCCGTTACCCAGATGTAAATCGCTGATGGCAACGACCTTCATCGGATTTCCTTGCAGCGGCTTCTCCAGGGTGATGTCGAGGCGTTTAATGTCCGGATGCTTGTAGTTGAAATATCCGTAGGTCAATAGACAGACGGTGAATCCCAACGGAGCGATGAATCCGTACGGTTTTCCAATCGGGAAGAAGATGCGTGCGATATCGGTCACAAGCAATGCCAGTACCATATACAGGGTAAATACCAACCATACGGAACCGATGTTGAACAGACTTCTAGCCAAAACTTCGGGCATCTCAACATTGCGTGCAAAAAGAGAGATGACCAAGGCAAATGCTGCCAACCAATAGCAGACGGAGAACACTACCTTGCCTCCAAGTGAAAAGCCCGAAAGGGTTTGTAAGGCACGGATAAAGATATAGACATTGCCGCACAGGTAAGCGGCTATCAGGATCATAAACATTGTTTTCATCGATCAAGTTTTTTAGTGCGACAAAAGTAAAGGTTATTTATGGGTGAAACAAACATCCGGTGAACAATCCTTGTTAAAAATGGTTTCTAGTAGTATAATCCTAAAACAGAAAGCGTATGAAACAAAAGACATGGATGAGAGTGGTGGCTGTGGTTTTGGCTGCACTCTTGCTTTGGTGGCTCTTCTGGGCGATCTTGATAGACGAGGATGAAAATGCCTTGGAGCTACCGAATACGGAAATTATTGAATAAGCGATGAACAAATTTTCGACATCTGATGTTATCTAGTAAACTGCCATATCGTTCGTGTGAATAATCAGCAGGAAAAATGAACCATAGTATGTGATTTTTAAGGTTAACTCTCTCTTAGCTCTGGCTTGCGAAAGTCGGAGCTTTCTTTTTACACCAATTGTCATTCAGAGCGAAGCGAAGAATCTCGATGACATATACGTGGATGTTATCGAGATTCTTCCTCCCTTCGGTCGTCTGAATGACAAAATAGTGTTAGAAGTATTTGTTCCCAAAATTTATCTAAAAGAATGGGGGTAAATAGGGATAATGTGCAAAATATTTGTTATATTCGCATAACGAACTAAAAATTAATAGACTTATGAGAATGATGAATTATAGTATCATGCGTTGCGTGAGTGCCATTGCGATAGGTATCCTGTTGATGGTTTGGCCGGAAACGGCTATTATCTATTTGGTTATTGCCATTGGTGCAATGTTCTTCTTGCCTAGCTTGTTTACCATCATCGGCTATTTCATGAAGGGACGTCAGCTCGGTATGTATTTCCCGATAGTCAGTTTGGGAAGTTTGTTGTTCGGCTTGTGGCTAATGGTTTCGCCGGCCTTCTTTGTCGGCATCCTGATGTATGTGTTGGGGGCTGTGCTGGTATTTGCCGGTGTAAGTCAGATAGCCGGTTTGTTGGGTGCCCGTAGTCACGCAACGGTACCGTTCGGCTATTATGTAATGCCGGTATTGATTCTGTTTGCCGGACTGGTGGTGTTGGTCAATCCATTTGCAGCGGCTACCGTTCCGTTCATTATCTTGGGAATCAGTAGTACCGCTTATGGCATTTCGGAACTGATCAATGTGTATAAGTTCCGTCGGAAGGAAGAAAAGCAGATGCCGAATGAAATCGTTATAGAAGATGTAACTCCGATTGAGGAAATTCCAACTGAAGTGAAAGAATGAGTGAAATAAAGAAAGATACTTTCCCCGTATTGGGGATGAGTTGTGCTTCCTGTGCGGCACGGGTGGACAAGACCTTGAACGGTCAGCCTGGCGTACAGGAAGCATCCGTTAATTATGCGGCAGCCACCGCACAAGTGGTGTACGATGCCGATGAATGTTCACCGCTTGTCTTGAAAGCGGCGGTGCAACAAGCTGGGTATGATTTGTTGGTCGAAACCGAAAACGATATCACTGATGAAGCAGAAAAGGCTCATGCAGCCCGATACGAGAGTCTGAGGAAACGGACTCTTTGGGCGATTGTGCTGGCGGTTCCTATCATGGTGCTTAGCATGGCATTCATGCATGTGGGGTGGGTGAACTATGTGGTATGGCTGCTTTCCACTCCGGTGGTATTTGTACTGGGTAGAGGTTTCTTCGTCAGTGCTTGGAAACAACTGAAGCATGGCACATGCAACATGGATACGCTCGTGGCATTGAGTACCGGTATCGCTTATCTGTTCAGTCTGTTCAATTTGTTCTTTCCTCAATTCTGGTTGGCTAGAGGCATCGAACCGCATGTGTATTTCGAAGCATCGAGTGTCATCATCGCCTTCATTTTGTTGGGAAGATTGTTGGAAGAAAGAGCCAAGCGGAATACATCGGCTGCTATCCGGAAGTTAATGGGACTTCAACCTAAGACCGTAACGGTATGGACTTCGGAAGGGGAACGGATTCTTCCGATTACAGCCATTCGTCAAGGAGATACGGTCGTGGTCAAGCCGGGTGAACGGATAGCGGTGGACGGAGTAGTGAGCGAAGGCCAGTCGTATGTAGACGAGAGCATGCTCAGCGGAGAGCCGGTGCCTGTTCGCAAGCAGAAGGATGCGAAAGTGTATGCCGGTACCATTAATCAGAAAGGAGCTTTCCGTTTTGTGGCGGATAAGATTGGACAAGATACCTTGTTGGCCCAAATCATCCGCATGGTGCAAGATGCACAAGGCAGCAAAGCACCCGTCCAGAAGTTGGTCGACAAGATTGCGGCTGTGTTTGTACCGACCATCATCATCGTTGCTTTGGTTGCTTTTGTTGCATGGAACCTGTTGGCTGCCGAAAATGGCTTTACGCATGGTTTATTGGCAATGGTTACCGTGCTGATTATCGCCTGTCCGTGTGCATTGGGTTTGGCTACCCCGACGGCGCTCATGGTAGGTATCGGTAAAGGAGCGGAAAATGGAATCTTGATCAAGGATGCGGAGAGCCTGGAAGTGGCTCGGAAAGTAGATACCGTGGTATTGGACAAGACAGGCACCTTGACCGAAGGACATCCGCAAGTAACGGATGCTATCTGGCTGGAAGAGGAGGCGAAACACATTCTTTACAGCTTGGAAAAGAGTTCTGAACATCCGTTGGCAGAAGCTGTCGTGAAGTATCTCAAAAACATTCCGGGTAGGGAAGTGAAAGACTTCGGGGTATTGTCTGGAAAAGGGGTGGAAGGATACATCGAAGGCAAGAAATATTATGCCGGTAATCTTACTTTGTTGCAAGAGAAAGCCATTGTTTTGGGAGAGGTTTTGAAAAAGAAAGCCGAATCGTGGACCAGCGAAGCCAAGACGGTCATTGCTTTGGCGGATGAACAAAAGGCATTGGGGGTATTGGCCATTACCGACCGGCTGAAGCCGACGACCGTACAAGCTATCGAGGAACTTCATAAACAAGGTATTGAGGTATGGATGCTGACGGGAGATCAGCCGGAAGCGGCTCGGGAAGTGGCCAAGCAAGTGGGGATTGCTCACTATCAAGCAGGGGTACTTCCACAAGAAAAGGCGACATTCGTTCAAACACTTCAAGCAAAGGGAAAGAAAGTTGCCATGGTGGGTGACGGCATCAACGATAGTGCTGCCTTGGCACAAGCCGATCTCAGCATTGCCATGGGTCAAGGAAGTGACATTGCCATGGATACAGCCATGGTGACCATTCTGTCTTCGGATTTGGTAAAGATTTCGGAAACCATCCGTCTGTCCCAACTCACTGTCCGGACCATTCAACAGAATCTCTTTTGGGCTTTCTTTTATAATCTGATAGGAGTACCGATTGCAGCCGGTGTGCTTTATCCGATCAATGGCTTCTTGCTCAATCCGATGATTGGGGGAGCAGCTATGGCATTCAGTAGTGTCAGTGTCGTCACCAATAGTCTTCGCTTGCGGAGAAAACGCATGGAAACAGAACGGATCCTTCTGAACGAAACGAAGGAGTTGGAATCAGCTACGGAAGAAGTCGTAGAAGAAGTCAAGAAGGTTACTCGTACATACAAGGTAGCAGGTATGATGTGCAAACATTGTGTGGGTAGAGTAGAACGGGCATTGAACAGCATCGACGGCATTCAGGCAACCGTTACACTGGAACCACCGGTAGCTACCGTAATATTTGACAATCAACCCTTGTCGATGGAAGAATTACAACAGATTATAACAGAAAAAGCCGGAGATTATCAGATTACGGAATAAATCGTTACCTTTGTGGTTATTGTTTGAATATATTAATCTTTTTCACTATGAAGAAACAAATACTTCTTGCAGGTGCCCTTTGTGCAAGTATGCTGGCATCGGCTGAAAATATCGACGTGAAGAGTTTCCGCTATGCGGGGCCTTACGTGGTGCAACAACCTTATTTGGTAGACAGCGTGGATGTAAATTCCAAAGCGTTTGCCATGAAGAGTCTACTCGATACACCGTTGGCATTGGAGCAGCTCCAACAAGGAACCTCTTTCACTGGTGAGGTGCTTCCGAATACCAGCAATGGCTATGCACTCCATTTGCTTGGATTCACACTGCAAAGCAAGGCGTATACCAAGGCTTCCTTGAAGGTGGAAGGTGTAAAGAATTATCAACTCTATGTGAATGGTAAAAAGCAGAACGGAACGGAGTTGACGCTCGAACCGTCCACGCATCCGGTCGTTATCAAGTATCTTTCCGAGGCCGGAAAAGATGACAATATCAAGGTTAGCGTGGAAACCGAAAAAGACGGTATCGTAACTCTTCGTGAAGACGGAAAGCGTAATTATACCTTGGGTGATGTACTCCATGGAACCCGCTTCTCTGGTATGAGCCTTTCTCCGAATGGTAAATACTTGATGACTTCCTATCGTACGACTCAAGTGGGTGGCCGTTCGTCGGGATATACCACTATCAAGGAATTGGCAACGGGAAAGGTATTGACACGACGCACTGAACGCTTGCAATGGATGCCAAAGAGCAACCTTTACTATTATACTCGCACAGGAGTAGAGGGTCGTCAGTTGGTGACCGTTGATCCATTGAGTGGGCAAGAAAGTATTTGGGTAGATAAGTTACCTGAAGGCTATTTCCAAGTAGCTCCGACCGAAGACTGGTTGCTTTATTCGTTGACACAAGAGGGTCCGAAGGAACGCAAGGAAATCTATGAAGTCATTGAACCGGACGACCGTCAACCGGGTTGGCGTGACCGTTCCTCCTTGGCCAAGTATGACTTGAAGACTGGTTTGATGCAACCATTGACTTTCGGCTATCACAATGCGTGGGGACTGGACATTTCATCGGATGGGCGCTATGTGTTGATGATGACTAGCCGTAGCCGTCTGACCCAACGGCCGACTACACTTTCTAC